>DASSOW010000077.1:0-2741 GCA_035700175.1 Gemmatimonadales bacterium
CACCAGCCCTCGGAGGTCGGCACCGATCCCACGCTTGCCCAACGCGCCACGACCGGCTTGTATCGTACGACCCCACTGCATGGCGTGTGGCAGCACCCGCCCTACTTCCACGATGGCAGCGCGGCCACGCTCGATGATGTCGTGAAGCATTACGACGACCACTTCGGGCTCGACCTGACGCCGGAACAGCAGCGGGACCTGGTGGAGTACTTGAAGTCGCTTTGAACGGCGGGTCATGAGTCGTGGGTCATGAGTCATGAGGCTCACGACCCACGACCCATGACTCACGACTCACGACCCACGACCATGGAGCCGCCCATGAGCAATGAACCCAGCGAATTGTCCGGCCCCGACTTCACAGCCGGCATTTCGGCGTCAGACCTCGCCGACGGCGCCATGCTCGCGGGTCATGCCGAAGGCGAGGCTGTCCTGCTCGCTCGCCAGGGCGGACGGCTCTACGCCATCGGTGCCACCTGCACCCACTACGGCGGGCCGCTGGCCGAGGGACTGCTGGGCGACGGCACGGTGCACTGTCCCTGGCACCATGCCTGTTTCGACCTGGCGACCGGGCGCGCGGTCGGCGCGCCTGCGCTCAATCCGGTGAGCTGCTGGCAGGTGGAGGAGCGCAACGGCCGCATTCGCATCACCGGCCGGCGCGATGCACCGACGCCGCCCAGGGAGCCGTCCGGTGCGCCGGAATCAATCGTGATCGTGGGAGCCGGTGCGGCGGGCAATGCCGCCGCCGAAGAGCTCCGGAACCAGGGCTATACCGGCAGCATCACGATGATCGGGATGGAAGACGACGTGCCCTATGACCGGCCCAATCTCTCCAAGGACTATCTCGCGGGGAATGCGCCGGAAGAGTGGATCCCGCTCCGCACGCCCGAGTTCTACGCCGAGCACAACATCACGCTCCGGCTGGGCGCGATGGCCGAGCGCGTCGATGCGGCGGCCAGGCGTGTCGTGCTTCGGGGCGGCGACACGATCTCCTATGACCGGCTGCTGCTCGCGACCGGTGCCGAGCCGATACGGATGCAGATCCCGACGGAGGAAGGGGCACCGGTCTTCTATCTCCGCTCTCTTGCCGATTGCCGAGCCATTATCGAGGCCGCCAGGGAGGGGAGCCGTGCCGTGGTGATTGGCGCCAGCTTCATCGGGCTCGAAGTGGCGGCAGCGCTCCGGACGCGGAAGCTTTCGGTGCAGGTGGTGGCGCCCGAAGCGGTTCCGTTCGAGAGGGTGCTGGGTCGTGACGTCGGCACCTTCCTGCGCGGGGTGCATGAGCAGAACGGCGTGGAATTCCACCTGGAATCGAAGGTGGAGCGGATCAGCCGCGCCTCGGTCCACCTGGACAATGGTGCCGACCTCGCGGCCGATCTCGTCGTGGTGGGTATCGGCGTGCGCCCGCGCACGGCGCTCGCGGAATCGGCGGGAGCGGCGATGGACAAGGGCGTGATCGTGAATGAGCGGATGGAGACGAGCGTGCCCGGCATCTACGCCGCCGGCGACATCGCGCGGGTGCCCAACGGCCGCACCGGGCGGCCCATGCGGGTGGAACACTGGGTGGTGGCGGAGCGGCAGGGCCAGTCCGCCGCGCGCAACATGCTGGGGCTCGACTCGCCCTTTGGCGACGTGCCGTTCTTCTGGAGCACGCACTACGGCACCACCGTGAGCTACACGGGGCATGCAGACACGTGGGACAAGGCGGAGCTGTCGGGCAGCCTGGAGGACGGGTCCGCCACCGTGGGCTACTGGAGCGACGGCAAGCTGCTGGCCGTGGCGACATTGGGACGAGATCTCGACGCGCTGCGCGCCGAACGCGCGATGGCTGAGGATGACGAGGCCACACTCGAACGACTGGTCAGGAGTCGATAATGACTACGGTTACACCGCTGCATGATCCCCGCCGCGCGATCGAGTCGCCGAGCCGCCGAGCCGACGAGCCACCGAGCCAGAATGAACTCGAGTCGCTCATTCAGCGCCAGCTCGAGCTCCTCGGCGAGGATCCCACGCGGGATGGTCTGGTGCGCACGCCGCACCGCGTGGCGGAGAGCCTCCGGTGGCTCACCCGCGGCTATGAGATGGACGTGGCCGAGGTGGTCAACGGGGCGGTCTTTGCCGAAGCGCACGAGAACATGGTGCTGGTGCGCGACATCGAAGTCTATTCGCTCTGCGAGCACCACATGCTGCCGTTCTATGGGCGTGCGCATATTGCTTACGTGCCCAATGGCCGCATCATCGGGCTCTCCAAGCTCCCGCGCATCGTGGAAATCTTCGCACGCCGGCTGCAGGTGCAGGAGCGGCTCACCGACCAGATCGCCGATGCCATTGACGAAGCCCTCGCCCCGGCCGGCGTGGGCGTGGTGCTCGAGTGCGAGCATCTCTGCATGATGATGCGCGGGGTGGAGAAGCAGAATTCGAAGACCATCTCGAGCGCACTCCGCGGCTCGTTCCGGGACGACTCGCGGACGAGGGATGAGTTCTTGAGATTGGCGGTCGGGTAACGGGGCGAGCAGGGCGAGCAGGACGGGCAAGCAGGTAAGGCGGTCAGGACGGACCGGGCGGACCTGATCGCCGGAACAAGTCGCCAGCAGCCGACAGGCAGTAGCGAGCGACCTCCTGCTTGCCCTGTCAATGCCCTTCCATCTCTCCGTGTGGCAATCCCAGTTGCCCGGCCCAGTGTTGCCACAGCGAGGAGAGAAGCGGTTCGAGTGTCGTGACGGAATATTCCTTGGCGAGCAGCA
>DASSOW010000078.1:0-14155 GCA_035700175.1 Gemmatimonadales bacterium
CGCTGCGGTGCCACGACGGCCGCAGCGCCGGGCGGTCCCGACGGGGTCCGTGCCTGTTGTACGATGCCACCCCGGAACGGGAGAGGAAAGGGGGCCCAACGTTGCGGTGCGGGACGGCGCGCGGGTGCCGTTCGGAGCCAGAATTGGCTACATTGTGCCCCGCTGGACAGGTGTCCGAGTGGCTGAAGGAGCCGGTCTCGAAAACCGGTATACCGGCAACGGTATCGTGGGTTCGAATCCCACCCTGTCCGTGGAGAGTCGCAGGTCGTACGTCATAAGGCGTACGACCTGCGACGTACGAGTTACAGCGCTTCCGCCAACTTCCGCATCAACACTTCCAGCTCCACCCCATGCGCCTTCGCGGCGCGTTCGATGGTCAGGTCCCCGCCACAGCAGGCATCCATGCCGTAGTCGCTCAGGACGGCGAGGGTTTCTGGTCGCGTCTCAACCAGCTCGCGCAGCGTGAGGGATGGGCTGAGCGAAGCACGGGTCGTGGTCATGGTTCTTCATTCCTTGGGGTTGAGAGTCGAGGGTCGAGCGCTTGGCGCTTAGCGAACAGCGCGCTTCGCCATCCACACAATGCGGCCAAACTGTCCCACAACGAGCAGCACGCCGGCCAGCCAGAGTGCGCCGCCGACCTGGGCCAGCGCAGGCCTGACGGTGAGTGCACCGAGCGAGAGCAGCGCGAGGCCGCTCTCGGCGGCCACGAGTGCCGTGGTCGTGACCGGCGGCAGGATGAGCTGGTTGACATCCGGGACGGATTTCCCGGCGCGCCCGAAGAGGTGCATGCGGCCCAGGTGCGGGACCAGCTTCTGCAGGATCCCCATGATCAGCATCATGAGCCAGCCGAGGATGCCCAGGAGGGCGTAGGTCACCCAGAGCCCGGCGTGGAAGCCTGGTATGAGGATGAGGCCGACACCGGCCAACGCCGCGAGCGCCAGGTTGATGAAGGCCATGCGTACGAAGCGCATCGCCGGATCGTCGCCGTGCCGGAGACGGTGCACGAAGTACGAGCGCGCCAGGGTGAGGTGCAGCAGCACCCCGGCGAACATGAACGATGCACCCAGCCACTGGAGCACGGGCAGGTGGAACGGGGCGCCCACCATGAAGCAGGCGAGGCCCGTCCCCACGGTGAAGCCAATCCAGGGAACTGGCCTGGTGGGGGCGCCGTGTGATACGAGGAACATCGGAATCATCCGCGATCCCACACCCACCGCTGTGAGCGTCCCGAAGCCAAGCGCTGCGAGGTGATAGTGGGCGGCGATGGTGCCGAGGCGGTCGATGGTCCACCAGTGCAGGAATTCACCGATTCTTCCGGCCGCGAGCAGCATGGCGAGTCCCAGGGCCACATGGCCAGCGCTCACGAACCCACCCACCAGCCGGGCGTTCGGCACGCGCCGCCGGGCCGGCAGCAGGTTCCAGGACACGCAGCCCACGGCCCCAAAGATCAGCACCCAGCCGGTGGCCAGGAGCCACGGGACCCAGAACCAGAATCCCGTGACTACGGTTGCGACGCCGAGGATGAGCAAGCTGACGCCGGCCGCGGCCACTCGGCGGCTGCGCAGCGCCCACCCGAGTGCCATCGGATAGAATTGGTGCATCACACCGGAAATGGCGGCGAGGAGGACACCCAGCGTGAAGAGGTGTACTGTCGCAAGCACGCGGGGCGACAGGAAGTCGCCGACTGCCAGCCGGGGCGCCACCGCCAGCACACCGAGACTTCCCAGCGTCAGGCTCGTGATTACCAGGAGGAAGTGCGCGGCCAGCAGCCTGAACGGAGGGGGCGTGGGTGCGGCGTTCAGCTCTGGCAGAGGCCTGGCGGGGGCAGTACGAGGTGGCATCGCAGTCATTCCAGCTAAAGTGGCCGGGGGCGGCTCGCAAAATCGTGAAGGAATGAGTAACCCTTCTTCATGATTCTGCCCGCGCTCATCTGGATCGCGGCGCTGCAGGCGGTCGTGCCTGGCGCGCCGCGCGGCGTGAATGACATCGGCCAGCAGTCCTACTGCCTGGAGACGGGCACCTGTCCGCCGCCGGACAATGGCTTCCCGCGTCCGGCTCCCGGATTGATGTTCCTGGCCGTCGGTTTCATTGGGCTCGGCGTCGCCATCTGGCGGGCAGACCGCGCCCGCGCCACCGCACCAGATTCGGGAGAGGCCTGATGGCATCGATGCCTGGGGATCTGCTGTTCGTCGGACTGCGCGGTCACGCGATCGCCCTCGATAAGGCCACGGGGAGCGAGCGGTGGCGTACCAAGCTGAAGGGGACTGAATTCGTGCACCTGGTGAGCGACGGCCGCCTGCTCTACGCCAGCACTCGCGGAAACGTTTTCGCGCTCGATCCCGCGACTGGTGCCATCCTCTGGCAGAATCCCATGAAAGGGCTGGGCTTCGGGCTGGCCGCACTGGTGGCCGGCCCCGGCGGTCAGTTCGACGCGCTGCTCGACATGGCGCAGCGCCGCGCGCGAGCTCGGCAGGCGGGATGAGGGGTGAGCTGTGAGCTATGAGCTGTGAGCTACGAGCTATGAGCTGTGAGCTATGAGCTGTGAGCTATGAGCTGTGAGCTCTGAGGCTGCTGCTGAGCTGTGCACTGCCGACACGACCGAGTATCTTGGCACGCGCACAGCGCACAGCGCACAGCGCACAGCGCACAGCGCACAGCGCACAAGGACAGGTGCTCGAGTGGTTGAAGAGGCGCGCCTGGAAAGCGCGTAAACGGTTTACCCCGTTTCGCGGGTTCGAATCCCGCCCTGTCCGTGGACGGTCGCAGGTCGCAAGTCACATGTCGCGAGACCTGCGACCTGTGACCTGCGACCCCTCTTCCCACACTCACGAACCTCGCTAACTTCCCCCCATGATCCGCCTGCTGCGCCGCGCCCGCTCGGTGGCGCTCGCTCTCCTGCTCATGTCGCCCGGATTGGGTGGCATGGCGGTGCAGGCATTCCATCCCTGTCCGTCGCACGTAGTCATGCAGGCCGACGGCATGCATCACGCAGGCGGGGACTCGCACGACACCCCGTCCAGCGGCCATTCCTACTGCCACTGCATCGGTGCCTGTGCCGCCGCGGCCGTACTGGCGTCGCCCCGCGACGGGCGCTTGCTCGCCGTCATGCCAGCTGCACCCGTCACGCACGTCGCCGACGCCGTCGAGCTCCCGCTCCGGCAGCTTCCACTTGATCTCCTCCCGCCATCCACCGCACCGCCCCTGACACCGCTGCTTCAGGCGTAAGTCTACCAGCGATTGCTTTCGGCATGGCCGGAAGCTTCTTGTCAGTTGGGGGGATGCATGAATCCGCACAATCTGCGGGTGCTGCGGCTGTGGGCCGCTGCGCTCGCTCTTGCCGGGGCAGCTGCCGTCGGCCGCCCGGCGGCCGCGCAGCAGGGTGCCGTGCTCAGCGGGGTCGTTCGTGCCGCTGATTCGACCCGCGCGCCGGTGCCCGGTGCCCTGGTGCTCGACGCGAGCGGCGCGCCCATGACGCGCACCGACTCGCTCGGCCGTTATCGCCTGGCGGGCGTGCCGGCCGGCGTCCGGACCATCGTAGTGCGACGGACTGGCTACGACAGCACCAGCAAGGACGTGAGCCTCTTTTCGACCGACGCGCTGACCGTCGATTTCGCGATCAGGCCGGCGCCCGTGCAGTTGGCCGATATCACGGTCATCGGCACGCCGCGCGATGAGGAGGAGCGGCGGGCGCGCCTGGCCGAGGTGCCAGGCGGGGTGGCGCTGGTCAGGGCAGAGGCAATCGAGAAGTCGCGCGCCGCCAACCTCAAGGACGCGCTCCAGTTCACGCCGGGCGTGTACATCCAGCCGCGCTTTGGCGCCGCCGATGAAAGCCAGATTTCGATTCGAGGGTCGGGGCTTCGGAACAACTTCCATGCGCGCGGCATCAACCTGCTGGTCAACGGCATGCCGTACCGCAACGCCGACGGCTTCACGGACTTCGAGTCGATCGAGCTGTTGACCGCCGATGCGATCGAGGTCTACAAGGGCGCCAATGCGCTCCGCTTTGGCGGTTCCACCATGGGCGGAGCCATCAACGTGGTCACCCGCACCGGCTACACCGCGAGGCCGCTCACGGTGGTGGCCCAGGGCGGCAGCTCCGGTTTTTTCAAGTCGCAGGTGGCCTCGGGCGGTGTCATGGGACGCCTCGACTATTACGCCAGCTTTGCCCACACGGGATTGTCCGGCTACCGTGACTGGTCGGGACAGCGGCGCGAGCGCGTCAACCTGCACGGCGGCTACCTCCTCTCGCCCGCGCTCGACCTGCGTGCGTTCTACTTCTTTGCCCACGTCAATGAGCAGCTGCCGGGTGCGCTCACCGGCGACGAGTTCGCCGAGTCGCCCAGGCTGGCCGCGCCCGACAACGTGAGTAACCGCTATGGACGGGTGTACGACCTGCATCACGTCGGCGCGCAGCTTCGAGCCCAGCTTGGCACTGGCCAGCGCCTCGAGGTGAGCCCCTATTTCCAGTATCGCGATATCGACCATCCGATCTTCCGGGTGATCAATCAGCAGAGCAGGGATATCGGCGCGGAAATCCGCTACGAAAGCACGGTCCTGCCGCTGGGCAGACGGTCCCGGTTCACGCTGGGCCTGCAGCCGTCCTACATGAACATGGACGACCGCCAGTTCCAGAACGAGCAAGGCAGTCACGGCCCGTTGGCCAAGGACCAGCTGGATGAGGTGACCAATCTGGCCGCGTATGCCGAGCAGCTTGTGGAAGTGAGCAACGGACTCTCGCTCATCGCGGGCGGGCGCTACGAGTATTCGGTGCGCCAGGCCGCCGACCATTTTCTCACGGATGGCGACCAGTCCGATCGCCGCGTCTTCCGGGCCTTCTCGCCGAAGGTCGGTATGATCGTGGCGGTGCCGTCCTCCGAAACCAGGTTCTTTGCCAACGCCAGCCGGATGTTTGAGCCGCCGCTGCTGCTGGAGCTCAACAGTCTCACTCGGCCGGGATTCATCGACCTGGTGGGCCAGAGCGCCTGGCAGTTCGAAGCCGGGACGCGCGGCCGTCTTGGCGCCGCGGCCTGGGACCTGTCGCTCTATGACGTGGAATTGCGCCACGAAATCCTGAACGAGAACGTGACGCCGTTCCCTGGCGCCACGTTCACGGTGCCCACCTACCGCAATGCGCCGAGGAGCCGGCACTACGGCGTCGAGCTCGGGCTCGAAGCCTCGGTCCGAAACCTGAGCGGCCGTCTGGCGTACACCTATGGCAAGTACCAGTTCGTCAACGACCCCGAGTATGGGGACAACGACATCCCGGGCGCGGCCAACCATCTGATCAACGCGTCACTGACCGCGACTGCGCCGGGCGGCATTTCCATCACGCCTTCACTGGAGTGGGCGCCCGGACGCTTCTTCGTGAACAGCGCCAACACTGTGAGCAACGAGGGATGGTTCATGCTCGGCGCGCGCGCGGAATGGCAAGTGCCGGGCGTGGGCGGAAGCATCTTTGCCGAGGTCAGGAACCTCACTGACACGGTACGGTCGATGTCGGTCCAGGTGGACAACGCTGCGGGTCGCTACTACGAGCCAGCTGATCGCCGGGCCTTCTACCTCGGCATGCGATGGGAGGGATTGGAATGAGACGGCTGCTCCTCGCGCTGCCCTGCGCCCTGACACTCTCGATCGCTGGCTGTGGCGCCAGGGAGATCGCGGTGGAGGCCGCCTCGTCACCGGCGGGCGCGCTTCCGGCCGGGGATATCTCGCTGGTGCGCGATCCCGGCACCGGTGATGTGCTTGCCGCGTGGGTGACCCGGCTTGATTCGTCCTGGCGGATTCGTTTCGCGCGCTCCACTGATGCAGGCCGCTCCTGGTCAGCGCCAGTGACCGTGACGCCGGAGCCGGATGACGCGAGCCCGCCGCATGGGGAATCGTCACCACGGCTTGTCGCAACGTCGCGCGGTCGCCTCGCCATCTTCTGGGCCCGCAGTGTTCCCGCACCCGGACGGCAGTGGCCGGGCAGCGAGATGCGCATGGCACGCTCGCTGGATGGCGGGGATACCTGGGAAACGCCCAGGACGCTGAACAGCGATTCAACGGGCGCCGCGGGAACCCATACCTTCTTCGGCGCGGCAGTGCTCGACGACACCACGCTGGTGGCAGCGTGGCTGGACGAGCGACATCCTGAGCTGATGCACGGGCACCAGGCGCCCCTCCCTGATACAAGCCATGAACCAACCAGCGAGGCGGATGCCAGGATCTTCGCCGTCACGTCACACGACTTCGGGGAGAGCTGGGGCCCCAACAGGGCCCTCTGGGGCGCTGTCTGTCCCTGTTGCCGAGTGTCGCTCACCCCGACTGCCGATGGTCGCATCATCGCGGCCTGGCGACAGCATTTCCCCGGGAACATCCGGGACATCGTCACGGCGAGCCTGATTCCCGCGCAGGAACCCGAGCGACTCTCGCACGACAACTGGTCCTACCCCGGCTGCCCCCACACCGGGCCTGCCGTTGCGGTCGACTCGTCGGGATCGGTGCACGTCGTGTGGTACACGGGCAAGGAAGGCGGCGCGGGCATCTTTTACGCCCGTCGCCGCCCCGGCGCGGCGCCGTCCGACCCTGTCGGGCTCGCCACGGCGAGAACCATGGCCACCGCGCATCCAAGCGTGGCGCTGACCAGCCGGGGTGTGCTGGCGGCGTATGACATGAGTCCCAAGGGGGGCCGCGAGATCCAGCTGGCGTGGCTCGATGCCGACGGCCGACTGCGCCAGCAGCTGTCAGTTCCGGCCTCCGCGAGCGGCCAGTACCCCCAGGTTACGGTGCTCAGCGACTCGACCGCGCTGGTGGCCTGGACCCAGTCTGACTCAGTGAAAGTGGTGCGGCTGGCGCTCGGCGCCAGCTGACCGCGAGCGGGTGGCGGGCATGGTTGCTTCGCATCGGGCAAGCGCCTAGCTTCCCTCGCCGTGCCCACCCGTACCGAACTGCTCGACGAGCGCGCCATCGCGCGTACCCTCGCTCGCATGGCGTCCGAGGTGGTTGAGCGTGCCGGCGGCACCGACGGACTGGTGCTGGTCGGGATTCAGCGGCGCGGTGTAGAACTGGCCTACCGCATCAAGCGCCTGATCGACAAGGTCGAACGCACCAACATCCCCTGCGGCAAGCTCGACATCACGCTGTACCGTGACGATCTGCAGACCATCGGCCCCAAGCCGGTGGTGGGTGAGACCAGCCTCCCCGACCTCGACGGACGGGTCGTCTGCATAGTTGATGACGTCCTCTATACCGGGCGCACGGTCCGGGCGGCGCTCGATGAATGCACCGACTTCGGCCGGCCGCGCCGCATCCTCCTTGCCGTGCTGGTTGACCGCGGTGGCCGCGAGCTGCCGATCCAGGCCGATGTCGTGGGTGTGTCCGTGAGTCCCACGCCTGACGAGCGGGTGGACGTGCTGGTCTCGGAACTGGATGGGCGCGACGTGGTCGAAGTCGCCCGGGGCGGGGAGTGACGGCCGCGGCGGGGCTTGGCAAGGACCTGGTCGGGCTGGAGAAGCTTACCCCCGACCAGGTCCGACTCATCCTCGACACCGCCGAGCCGTTCAAGGAAGTCAGCGAACGCCAGATCAAGAAAGTTCCCGCCCTCCGCGGCAAGACCATCGTCAATCTCTTCTTCGAAGCCAGCACCCGCACCCGCATTTCCTTTGAGTTTGCCGAGAAGCGTCTCTCCGCCGACACGGTCAACGTGGCAGCAGTGGGCAGCTCGGTGTCCAAGGGCGAGACGCTGGTGGACACGGCGCGCAACCTGGAGGCGATGCGGATCGACATGGTGGTGATCCGCCACGGCTCGTCGGGCGCGGCGCAGTTCCTGGGTGACCGCATCAATTCGAACGTCGTCAACGCCGGGGACGGCAAGCACGAGCACCCGACCCAGGCCCTGCTCGACATGCTCACCCTGCGCGATCGCTTCTCGAAACTTGACGGCCTCAAGGTGGCGATCATCGGAGATGTGCTGCACAGCCGGGTGGCCCGCAGCAACATCTGGGGGCTCACCAAGCTTGGCGCCTCGGTGGCGGTCTGCGGGCCGGCGTCGCTGTTGCCGCGCGGGATCGACGAGATGGGCGTGACGGTGCTGCCGCGAGTGGAGGACGCCATCCAGTGGGCCGATGCGCTCAACGTGCTCCGGCTCCAGCTCGAGCGCATGACCGCCGGCTTCATTCCGTCGCTGCGCGAGTACAATCGCGTCTTCGGCGTCACCAACGAGCGCCTGAAGCGCGCCCCCAAGGACCTGCTGATCCTGCATCCTGGACCGATGAACCGTGGCGTCGAGATCGATTCCGACGTGGCCGACGGCGAGCATAGCGTGATCCTGCCACAGGTCACCAACGGCGTTGCCGTGCGCATGGCGGTGCTCTACCTCCTGGCTGGCGGCCGTCCAGGGAGTTCAGCGGCACTGCAAGGGGAGGAGCGGTGACCCAGTTGCTCATTCGTGGCGGCCGCGTCATCGATCCGGCTGTGGGGCGGGATGAACAGGCCGATGTCCTGCTCGCGGGCGGGAAGGTGGAAGCAGTGGGGCAGGGGCTTGGCGCCCCCGATGGTGTCGAGATCGTCGATGCCGCTGGGCTGGTGGTGGCTCCCGGCTTCATTGACCTGCACACCCACTTGCGGGAGCCGGGACAGGAAGACCTCGAGACCATTGCAACGGGCGCCATGTCCGCGGTGGCCGGCGGCTTTACCGCGGTCTGCGCCATGCCGAACACCGATCCCGTGTGCGACAACCAGGGTGTGGTGGGCTTCGTGGTGAGCCAGGCGCAGCGCGCCGGCAAGGCGCGCGTCTATCCGATTGGCGCCATCTCACTCGGGCAGAAAGGCCAGCAGCTTGCCGAATTCGGCGAGCTGGTTGGCGCCGGGGCGGTGGCCGTGAGCGACGACGGCCACCCCGTCATGTCGAGCCACCTCATGCGCACCGCGCTCGAGTACGCCAAGGTCTTCGGCATACCGGTGGCGGACCATTGCGAGGAGATGTCGCTGGCCGAAGGTGGCGCCATGCACGAAGGGGTCGTCTCCACCCGGCTCGGACTCAAGGGTATTCCCGCCGCGGCCGAAGAGATCATGGTGGCGCGCGACATCCTGCTCGCCGAGCTCACCGGCGGACACGTGCACCTCTGTCACATGTCCACGCGCGGTTCGGTGGATCTCATCCGTCGTGCCAAGGACAAGGGGCTGCGGGTCACGGCCGAAGCATGTCCCCACCATTTCACCCTGACTCATGAGGCGTGCGAGGACTACAACACCAACGCCAAGATGAACCCGCCGCTCAGGGAAGACGAGGACCGGGAGGCGATTCGCGAGGCGCTGCGCGATGGCACCATCGATGCCATCGCTACCGATCATGCACCGCATCACTACGACGCCAAGGAGCGCGAGTTCGACCAGGCCCCCAACGGCATCATCGGCCTGGAGACCGCATTCCCGCTGGCCAATGCCGAGCTGGTGGGATCAGGGCTGCTGACGCTGCCGCAACTGGTGGAGCGGATGAGCACGGTCCCGGCGAGAATCTTCGGCCTGCCGGGAGGGTCGCTCGCCAAGGGGGCGCCGGCGGACATTGTGATCCTCGATCCCGGGATGCGCTGGACCGTGGATCCATCCACGTTCCGCTCCAAGAGCCGCAATACACCGTTCGGCGGCCGTGAAGTGAAGGGCCGCGCCGTCGCCACCATCGTGAGGGGGCACGTCGTCTACCGGCAGCCCTGATCGGGTCTCTGGCGATTCGCTGGTCCGGGGCGCAAATTGGCTCATATGGCGGAGGTCCCTTGCGCCGCAACAGCACCTTGGCCAACTTGCGAAACCTGTTACTCCAGAAGAGGTTGTGGGATCAGGCTCAGGCAATGGATGAGCTGGCGGACGACCCCTCCGCGGCCGCTGCAATCGGCTGCGCAGAGGGCATGGGAATTGAAGCAGGCGACTGGTCGCCGTCTCTGTTCGCGCGTCAAGCGTCTCTGGAAGGAAGGCAGTGCTGATGGCCAAACCCTCTGATTCCGGGTCAAACGCAGTGCAGGCCCTGCTCGCCGAGCGCACCCAGTACGAGGAGTGGCTCTCCAAACTGGCCGGGTCCAACGCGCCCGATGGTGTCCGTCGTCGGGTGCAGGCCGACTACGAATCCCGCCTCGGCCGGATCATGGAGTCACTCCGCGAGCACGGCGATTCTATCGTGGCCGATCTTGATCGGCTCCGGTCTTCGGAGACCGACCTGGCGCGGCGGGAAAGCGAGGCCCAGGAGACCATGGCCGAGGCCGAGCTCCGCCATTCCGTGGGGGAGTACACCGACAGCAAGTGGAACGAGATCAGTCGGGTGCAGCATGCCTCGCTGGACGGCATCCGCAAGGAACTGGGGCGAATCCGCCAGGAGATCGAGCGTCTCTCCGAGGTGCAGTCACTGATCGAGGGAGATGCTGCTCCGGTAGCGGAGAGCGTGCCCGCCAGGGCAGCGCCCGAGCGAGTCGAAGCCCGTCCTGCGCCTGAGCCGGTCAAGCCGGCGGCGGAGGCGCCCAAGCCGGCCAAGCCGTCGAAGCCGGCCCGCCCCGACGACGAACTCGATTTCCTCAAGTCGGTTGCGGTGGAACAGTCGGCCTCGCTGTCGCCCCAGAATGCTTCAGATGACCAGCCCACGGCAGAGGAGTCGGTGCCAGATTCGTCTCCTGCACCAACCCAGTCGGCTGCGCCGGTCGCGGCGGCCGCGCCAGCCAAGCCTCAGGCGTCGGCGTCCAATCAGGCCAAGACGCTCAAGTGCGGGGAGTGCGGCACGCTCAACCGGCCGACCGAGTGGTACTGCGAGCGGTGCGGGGCGGAGCTGGCAGCGTTGTAAGATGGACAGGTGGACAGCTGGACAGATGGACGGAAGCTGGCACGAAAAAGGGCGCCCTCACGAGGCGCCCTTTGTCTTATTTTGGCTCAGCTCTCAGCTCTCAGCTCTCAGCTCTCTTAGCCGCCTTGGCCAGCCGGCTCTTCTGACGAGCCGCGGCGTTGGGATGGATCAGCCGCTTGCGGCCCGCGCGATCGAGCAGGCTGCTCGCGGCGGTGAGCGCGGCGGGATTGTCGGCGCCGGCCGAGCGCGCTTGCCTGACCGCCGAGCGGAGCTGGCTCCGCTGGGTGCGATTGTGCTCCCGGGCAGCCCGGCTCTGACGCATGCGCTTCTTGGACGACCTGATTCTCGGCACAGCTTCCTCACGTTGGTGCGCCCGGAACGCCCACCGTTCCGGCGTAGCTGGGGAAAGTAGCGGCCGGGCACCCTAAGGTCAAGCGGCATCGAATTTTGACTTGCGGGTGCGTGGCCGTGTAAACTCCCACCGCCCGCACAGTGAGGACGGACCCTGGACGCCCAGATCGGCAACTTCATCCTTGCCCTTCCGATGCTTGTTTTTGCCATGGTGGCGCATGAATATGCCCACGGGGCTGCGGCATTTGCGCAGGGAGACGACACCGCCTACATGCTGGGCCGGCTCACCCTGAGCCCGGTGCCGCACATCGACCTCTGGATGAGCATCCTGTTGCCGGCCATCCTGTGGTTCGGGAGTGGCGGGCGCTTCACCTTCGGCGGGGCCAAGCCGGTGCCGGTGAATCCGCGGAAGTATCGCAAGTTCCGGAAGGGCGACATCATCGTGAGTGCCGCAGGCGTCGTCACTAACCTCGGCATTGCGCTGGTGTGCACCGTGGTATTCATCGTCCTGGGGCTGGTGGGGGCGGGCTCCACCAGCGCGGTGCTGGATGCGGCCCAGCGGATGATGGCGTGGGGCGTGTGGCTCAACCTGCTGCTCTGCTTCTTCAACCTGATACCGATTCCGCCGCTGGACGGATCGCACCTGTTCTACCACCTGCTGCCGCCCGGCCTGGGGGCGCAGTACCGCAGCCTGCACAGGTGGGGATTCCTTCCGCTGCTCGTAATCCTGCTGTTCCTGCCCGGCGTCACTAATTGGCTGTTGACGCCGGCGTTTGTGAGCCTCCGGCTGCTCTTCGGCCTGATGGTCCCTTATCAGCTCAACACGGGACTGCAGATTTTCTGATGACCGGCTCCATCACCATCCCGCTGACGGACATGGCCGAGGACGGCAGCGCCTTTGTTGTCGAGCTGGACCAGTTCACCGGCCCGCTCGACCTGCTGCTGCACCTGTTGCGGGAAGAGCGGATCGAGATCGCCGACATTCCGATCGCGCGGATCGCCGACCAGTTCCTCGCCGCCATTCACCAGCTTGGGCTCAACCAGGCCGCCGACTACCTCGACATGGCCAGCCGGCTGGTGCGGCTCAAGGCCCAGCTGCTGCTGCCGCGGCACAGCGATGAAGAGGGATGGGAAGACCCCCGAGCGGAATTGGTGCGCCGGCTGCTGGAGTACCAGCAGATCAAGGAGATTGCGCTCTGGATGGGGCGCGCGGCGGAGCGTCGGGCGCTCAACCTTGCGCGCGGCTACCTCCCGCCGCCGCCGGAGCTGCCGCCACTTCCGCTCACGCTCGACATGCTGCAACTGCTGTCGGCGGTCGAGCGAGTCATCGCCGGCATTCCCTCGCCGGTGCTGCACAAGGTCGTCGCGCGTCCGCTGGATGTGGAATCGGCGGTGCGCCGGATCGAGTCGATCCTCTCGGTCCAGGAGGGCTGCACCTGGGTCGAGGCGCTGGGTCCGGCGCCGACCATCGTGGATGTCCTGTCGACCCTGCTCGCCCTGCTCGAGATGGCGCGCCGGGGCGCACTCACCGTCACTCAACCGGCGCCGTTTGCGCCCCTCTGGATTGCCCGTGACCCCTCTCGCACAGCTGCTTGAAGCGGCACTGTTCTCGGCCAATCGTCCGCTCGCCGCGGAAGAGCTCTGCCTGCTCGACAGCGAAGCCTCGCTGGCCGACGTCCGCACCGCGCTCGAGCAGCTGCGCGAGCACTACGACTTCGGCCAGCATGGCATCGAACTGGTGGAACTGGCGGGCGGCTACCAGCTGGTGACGCGCGCCGTGCACGCGGCCGCGATCGAGCGCGCCCAGTTTTCCCAGCGGGCGCCGCGGCTTTCCGCTGCGACGCTGGAGACGCTGGCAGTCATCGCGTACCGGCAGCCGGTGGGCCGGGCCGAGATCGAGGAGATCCGGGGAGTCTCGGCCGGTGGCGTCCTGCGCACCCTGCAGGAGCGTGGCCTGATCGAGGTGGTCGGACGTGCGGAGGGGTTGGGGCGGCCGCTGCTGTACGGCACGACGCCACTCTTCCTCGAGTTGCTGGGGCTGCGCGACCTCGCCGACCTGCCCAAGGCCGAGGAGCTGAGCATCGCCCTGCATCCGCATGCCCCTGAGGATTCGGAGCACGCGGCCGAAGCTGAAGTCGCCATTCCGGCGGAGTCATGAGCGAGATGCGCCTGCAGCGCGCGCTGGCGCGCGCGGGTATCGCGTCACGGCGGGCAGCCGAAGAGCTGATCCGCGCAGGCAAGGTGAAAGTCGACGGAAAGGTCGCCGAGCTGGGCAGCAAGGTGGATCCGTCCCGCCAGCGCATCACTGTCGGGGGCAAGCCGGTGCAGCTGGTGACCCGGCGCTGGCTGGCGCTCCACAAGCCGCTCGGCTTCGTCACGACGGCCAGCGACGAGGAAGGCCGCCGCACCGTGATGGACCTCGTCCGGGACCCCGCCGGCCTCACGTACGTGGGACGGCTCGATGTCATGACGACGGGCCTGCTGCTGCTCACCACCGACGGACAGGCCGTGCACCGCCTGACCCATCCGCGCTACCACATTCCCCGGCGTTACACGGCGCTCGTACACGGACACTCCACCAGCGAAATCGAGACGCTCGTCCGGAAGCCGGTCGAACTCGATGGCCGTCCGGTGCAACCTTCGGAGGTGCGCGTGCGTCCGGGTCGGGACGGGCGCAGCATCCTGGACGTGACGCTGCACGAAGGGCGCAACCGTGTGGTGCGGCGCTGGTGCGAGGGCATGGGGCTCAAGGTCGAGCGGCTGGCACGGCTGAGCTACGGGCCGGTGCGCCTGGGTGACCTCAAGCCCGGCGAATACCGCCCCCTCACGCCCGAGGAAGAGCGCGCGCTCTACCGGGCCATACGCATGGATCCAACCGAGGACTGACGATGGCAGAACCGGTGATGGAAGCGGGCCTGATTCAGCGGGTCACTGCTGAGGTGGGCAAGCGGATCGTGGGGCAGGACGAGATGGTGGAGCGGCTGCTCATCGGGCTCCTCACCG
>DASSOW010000079.1:0-12830 GCA_035700175.1 Gemmatimonadales bacterium
TCTGCATCTCATCTGTCGGGCCCACCACCGTGTAGGTGATGCCGTTCCAACCGCGGATGCTGCTGTCCGCCGGGTTCACCTTGACATGCAGGTCATAGAATGTCACGTCCCACCAGGTGCGCTCGGGCGCGGTGAGCGAGCCCTTGAGCGTGTCGGCGTGGGTGTAGGTGGTGGTGTCCTGGGCCAGGACGGATGGGGCGGACAGGAGGGACAGGAGGGACAGGAGGGACAGGACGGACAGGACGGACAGGACGGGCAGGGCGTGTCCTGAGCGTAGCGAAGGAAGGCGCATGGGAGTCGGGGTTCGGGTTGAGGGGTAGGTTGAAACTAGGGGGTCGACGGTCGACGGTCTACGGTCAACGGCTGCTGGCGGTTGGCTGCTTGAGGCTGTCATTGCGAACCTCGCTTCGCGAGGCTCGCAATGACACGTCGGGGGCGACCTCGCGCGACCAGCAGCCAACCGCCAGCAGCCAGTGCCCCTATTCCGGCGCTACCAGTTCAATCTTCCACACCGGCCCCATGTACAGCGGACCCTCGAACTTGACGAAAGCCGGGACGTCCTCGGTCACGATCCACGCGTGAGAGTCGGGCGGTGTCTTGCCAAGGATCGCGGCGAAGATTCCCGTGAGAAAGCCAAGCTTCGGCTTGAGTGCGTACTCGGTGGTGGCCTCGCGCTGCCTGCCCACGGCCACGTGCGCCTTCGCGACCGGCGTGAGCTCGAGTCCAACAAGCCGAGGTTTGGGGGTAAAGGCCACGAGGTGCACGGTATGCGCCTCGCCCGCCTTCAGGTTCTTGAGGAGGATGATCGGCAGCCCGTTCGCCACGTCGCTCGGCAGGTCGAGGGTGTCCTCATGCTCCTCCACCTTGCCGTCATCATGCGACCGGGCCTTCACGACATAGTGGCCGTTGGCCTCAAGCCGCGCATCGAGGTCTCGCTCAAAGGCGGGGCCGCGCTGGACCAGGTGGTAGGACAGCATCCGGAAGACGTCATGCTGGGTGTAAGTGACCGTCTCCTCGAAGTACGACGAATCGCTGAAGTGAAAAACCATGCGGCTTTCGAGGTGCCGCGCGCGGGGGACTTGGAGCAGGTCGCCGTCGGCCAGCGGCCTCCCGCCGGCGGTACTCAGGTGCAGAAATCCATGCACCATGCCCTCGGCGTATCGGACGGGAACCGGATGGGAATCGGGGTCGCTCTTTTGCTCGGGATCCTGCGCGGAAAGCGCCACGACACCAGCCAGAACGACGGCCGAATTGCAAATGATGCGACGGAGCATGGATTGCCCTCCCATGCCCAATGTCCGGGCAAGGGACGGACGGTGCGGGGATGTGGATCACATGCGACACGCCGCGGTAGGGGCAAAGCCATGGCCTTGCCCCTACTGCGGCGCGCGGTAACGTACTTGAACGGCCGAAGGCCGTTACCGAATGATCCACACCACCGTCGGCCCCACCGGATACCGCCCAAACTTCGCCCCATAGATGGCCAGCCCACCCGGCAGCGCATCGCTCACTTCCATCCTGACAATCACCTCTCCCGTGCGCTCGGCCTCCGCGATCGCTTCCGCGGGAAGCGGGATGCGGAGGAGCTGGCCATACGAACCTGCCTCGTGCAGGTGGCCGTCGTGCGGCTGGGCGTGCCAGCTCAGGATGCCGCGTGAGTCGGCCGGATCGTCGGTGAGCTCGACACGGCCGGCCACGTGGCCGTTGAAGCTCACGGTGACGGCGCTGGGATATTTGTCCTCGCTCGTCATCGGATAGCTGTTGGGGTTCCGGCTCCGGTCATGCAGCCCGCCGCCCCGCATGTAGTCGCCGTTATCGCTCGCCGTAGAATCGCGGTCCTTGCCATTCAGCCGCTTGGCCGATGCTTCCACCAGGAATGTCGCCTCGGCGATGTCTTGCGCAGCGAGGCCCCTTGGGAAAGGAATGGCATACTCGAAGTACCCGCTCCCGGTGCCATCGATCTTGAGGCTGTCCATGACAGCCCACTGCCTGAGACTCCAGTGCGAATCATGGACGCGTGACGCGGGGACGCGAGACACGATGGCACGGCGGCCATCCGCGAGCCTGATGCTGTCGGGCGCTGATCCCTCGACCACAAACGTCGTGAAGTTGCGCTGCAGCACCGTGCCGGTTGCATCCTCGAGTCGCACGGCGAGCACGGCGACCGCGGGTTCTTCTGGCATGGTGATGGAGAGCGGCGCCAGCGATTCCGACATCCACGGCTGGTAGGGAATGCGCCGGGAGGCCGTGTCCCAGGTCTTCCGCTCGCCCAGGGTGTTCCAGCCCGACAGGTCAAAGCGAAGCGTGAGCGAATCGGGAAGCGCGGTGCTACCGGTGTTGAATGAGGCGTAGAGCGGCACCTCGACCTGCTCGCCCGGCTTCGTGGTGGTGGCCAGCGCGGAATCTCCGATGGCGATGTAGAGCGGCGCGTGAAGATCCTGCAGCGTCATGCCGTCCACCAGCGCGCCGAAGCCGGTTTCCTTGGACGTCCGGTCGAACCGGACATACCCATTCCACTCGTTGATCACGTCGTGCAGCTCGGTGTAGAGCCAGCCCGCGATTTTCGGGTTGCGCCGGAAGGCGTCCACCGCGCGGTGATAATCCCAGCTCCAGTCCACATCGCCGGTGCTGCCGTCGTATCCCCAGACGTTCCCGAACTCGGAGTTGAGCATCGGCTGGCGGCCCTGCTTCCACGGCGCCGTGAAGTTCCAGCTGGAGCCGGGGAAGGTGCTGTCGCTGATCTGCCTGTCATAACCGGCCCAGCGCCAGCCGGGGAGATAGCTGTGCCAGGAATTGAGGTCGGTCTCGGTGTGCGGCCAGTCGCAGCAAACTGAGTTGTCCTCGACAAGGCGTGTCGAGTCGAGCGACTTGGCGAGGCGATAATCCGCTGCCACCCGCCGTTGGGTCGCGGGCAGGTAGCGATCGCTTGAATCCACTCGGCTGATCAGTCCCCACGATTCGTTGAACAGCACCCACGCGAAGATGGATGGATGGTTATAGTCGCGGTCGATCATCCCGCGCAACGCGGCATCATGCTCCTGAAACGAGGCGGAATCGGGCGGGCCCCACCAGTTGGGGACGTCGGCCATGATGAGCACGCCCAGCTTGTCGGCCCAGTAGAGCTTGCGGGGGGACTCGATCTTGATGTGCTCGCGCAGCCCGTTGAGCCCCAGCTGCCGGGCGCGGAGGATCTCCTCCTTGAGTGCGCTGTCGGTCGGGAAGGTGTAGAAGCCGTCCGGGTGATAGGCCTGGTCGAGGGCCATTTGGAGATAGGTTGGCTGGCCGTTGATCGTCACCATGGTCGCAAGTCGCACGTCGCGGGTCTCGGGTCCTGCGACTTGAGACCTGCGACTTGTGACCGACACCGTCCTCATCCCGAAATACGTCCGCACGGTATCCGCAACAAAGCCCCGGCCGCCGGTGACACTGACCGTCACATCATGCAGGTACGGATCCTCCAGCGTCCAGCGGCGAGCGTTGGGCAACGGGATACTGAAATGCAGCTCACACATCCCGCGTCCCGCGTCCCGCGCCACCTGCAGCGATCCGATGGCCACGTGGAGCTTGAGCCCCTCCGGTGCCGGCTCCAGCAGTCGCACGTCCACATCCACACCGTTGAGGTCGGCATGCGGCGTGAAATGGATCGCGTCGATCGGGTCGGTGCCGCGCGCCTCGAGGTAGATGGTCTGCCAGATTCCCTTGGCTTCACCGTAGCCCTGCTTGCCTTCCAGCTTGAAGGGATGAGGCGTGTCATCCACGCGGAGGGCGAGGTGCTGCCTGGCGCCCGGCTTCGCAAGTTTCGTGAGCTCGAAGGAGAACGGCGTGTAGCCGCCCTGGTGAGTGCCGAGGGAGTCGCCGTCGAGCCAGGCGGAGGTGCGCCAGTCGGAAGCGCCGATGACGAGAAAGATGCGCTTTCCCTTCCAGGCGTCCGGGATGGTGATGTCGCGGGCATACCAGCCGATGCTGGTCGTGTCACCAATGCCGGAAAGAGGAGCAGCCCAGGAGAAGGGCACCAGGATCTGCGCAGTGCCCGGCAGCTGCCCGTTGCTCCACCCCGATTGCACACCGCGGTCCGCCGAGTCGAACGCGAAGCGCCAGCGGCCGTTGAGATTCAGCCATTCGGCGCGGGCAAAGTCGGGACGGGGCTGTTCGGGGAGGGGAATGGATTCGGGCGACTGCGCGTGGAGTGCGCCGGCGAGGAGCGTGAGGGCGACGGCCAGCGCGGTGGGGTGTCTGGATGATTTCGGCATAGGAGGAATTTACGGGCTTCTGCAGCGATCGCGACTCGCGGTGTTGCGATGCCCACTTTTTTCAACCCAGAGCCGCAGAGGACGCTGAGCGGTCGCGGAGGGCTCCAGACGTACGCGGGGTTCCGATCTTCCCTGCAAGACCACGAATATCTTGCTGATGCCCGACTCGAAAATTGGGACGCGTCCAGCTCGCGAAACTCTCTGCGCGCCTCCGCGCCCTCTGTGGCTCTGCGGTGAAAAAGCGTCACCGCGCACCCGGTGACCCTTGTCTCGCGTCCCTGGCCCCTAGTCCCTGGCCCCTAGTCCCTGGCCCCTCGTCCCTCCATCTCCCCCCAGCACCGCGCAATCAGCTCGATCTTCCGCAGCACCGCCAGCGCGCTTCCCAGCTCGCCCTCGCGCCGGGCAGCCGCGGTCTGGCCCAGCAGCGGATCCATTTCAACCCGCGAGACGAGCCGGGCCCCG
Organism: Gemmatimonadales bacterium; assembly: GCA_035700175.1. Classification (GTDB taxonomy): domain Bacteria; phylum Gemmatimonadota; class Gemmatimonadetes; order Gemmatimonadales; family GWC2-71-9; genus CAMLHP01. Next base: position 4,713 of record DASSOW010000079.1, read on the forward strand.
AACGCAATGCGGATGGCTGCATACTGATGGCCGTGATCGCTGAAGATCACCACCGGCTGGCCCACGTGGCAGCAGGATGATGCTACATGGCGCTCATCCTCGCTGAGTTCATTCGGGAGCAGCGGCGTAATGTCCATGTTGAGCCACTGATACAGCCGTTTCACTTCATCCAGCGTCAGCCAGGGCGGCTCGGACTCGGACGCATCAGCACGCCTCACCAGGAGCGAGAAGATGGTCTGGGTCGAGTCCCAGTCCTGCTCATCGCCCTCGGGCAGCCGGGTGAGCGCCGGCGCTTCCACCATCTCCACCCACTCGCTCTCGGCTACCGCGGCGGAGAGCCCTTCCACAAAGTGACGCACCGCCGTGAACTGCCGCTCGGCGGGCACCGCATAGAACGCTTCCATTTCCCACAGCGCGGCTCGCCAGCGGAGCAGGCTGCCCACATTCGCGCCCAGTGAAATGCCGTGGGTCAGGCCACGCCACCGGCGCGGGAAGTCGCTGCGGCTGGTGTAGTCGGCGAGGCCTACCGGCAACGGCGGCAGGCGATCCACGCTGCTGGCCGTGCCGGGCGGCACTACGAGCCCACCCGAGAACGGTGGCCCGGTGAAAAACTTGGAGCCGGTGATCAGCAGCAGGAATCCGCAGTCGAGATAGTGCCGCAGTGCCGGCCGGCTGAGCCGCATCTGCGCCGCGTCCACCAGCACGGTGAGCTGGTCCGGATAGCGCTCCAACAGTGCGCGGGCCAGCTCAACGCTCGGTCCGCCGACCCCTGTCTTGGAGGCATCCACCAGATGCAGCAGGACAATGCCGCCAGCCTCGCAGCGTTTACGCACCGTCGCCTCGATCACCGCGTCGAGTTCTTCGCGAGCAATGACCGTCCCGTCGTCCCGCCGGACCGGGATCTGCACCAGCTCCAGTCGCTCGGCGGGCAACCCCCGCACCGGCGCGCCGGGCCGAGCCGGACGTCCCTGGGGCGTCAGACTGTCGAAGTGCCGGCCGGCCGCCGCCGGCACGGTACCGCTTCCCACTTCGGTCGGCGCCAGCACCACGCTCGTGATCGGGGCTTCGCTGTTGCCGCTCGCGAAGTAGAGCGCCAGCAACTCTGCGTCGGTGCCCGATGATGTGAGCACCAGTTCAGTGCCGGGCAGGTCGAGCTGCAGCCACCGCAGGATGGCGCGCCGGATGCTCTCGGCGTGATCCAGGATGGCCTCGTCGAAGTCGTCCCGGCTGGCTGCGGCGATCAGGCGCTGGCGACAGCGCTCAGCCGTCCGGAATCCCACCTCCGACACTGACGTCGCAGTGCACGAGGAAAAGGTGTGGGCCCACGGCCGTGGCTTCGGGCTGCAGCCGTAGCGGTTGAGTCCGGTCGCGGGATCGATCGGCAGCCGGCTGTCGCCGCCCAGGGTGAGCAATCGCTCGGTGGGAAACGCAAGCGGCAGCAGTGCGGCAAGGCGGTCGTGAACCCGCTGCCGCTGCTGAGCGGCCCGAAAGCGTCCAGTCGCAGCCGACGCGTCCCAGGCCCGAAGCTGGAACAGCGATGGCGCATGCTCGGTGAGATGCTCGAACACCGACGTTGCGTCCCCGATCCGCGGCGTCAGGAGCACTGCGGTCGCTCCTGCGTCAGCGCCGAGGACCTGTTCCCGTTCGGGCTCGGTCAGCCCATCCAGGTAGGCGCGTGCCACATGACAGGCGAGGCCGAGACCGCTGATCCGTCCTTCGTCGTCATCCGGGAGCACGTGAGTGAGCAGGTGCATTTCGAGCGCGTGCCGCAGGACGGTGGCCGCGACGGCATCCGCGCGATCAGCGATGCTGGAATGCAGTGAGACCAGGCCATCGCGCAGCACGTAGAGGGTCGGCCCTTCCTCATGCAGGCCGAACGCGATCCCTTCGGCGAGCGGGCGAAGCTCCGGCCGAGCCGCCAGGGCGCGAAGATTGTCCACCTGATCCGCGCGCCACGATCCCACCGTGCGCGGTGGCGTCCACGCCGCGTTGGCGCGATACTCATCGCGTACCCGTTCGGCGGCGACTGTGACATCCGTCACAATGTCGGTATTCGTCGGCGCGGTGGTCATGATGGAAACTATAATGGGCTGTGCGCTGTGCGCTGTGCGCTATGCGCTGTGCGCTGTGCGCTGTGCGACCTGCGACCTGCGACCTGTGACCTGCGACCATGACTTCCAATCCCGCCCCGCTTGACATCCCGCGCGTCCAGCTTGCGAACCATGATGGCATGTGCCGTGTCTCGGCGATGGTCGAGGGCGAGGACGTGTGGTTCGAGTCCGGAGTCCCACTCCGGCCGAGCGCCGAGGCGTTCCTCTCGGCGTTGCTGATTCCCGCGATGACAGCTGGCCAGTCGCTGCGGACGGACGACACCGTATGCAGCGTGTGGGCCGAGCACGCGCGCGAGGCAAGAGAAATTGCGCGGCGCTACTGGGGTTTTGCGGGAGGAGAGGTGGAAGGGCCGGTGGCATCGGTGAACGCGGACGCGACTGCCACGGGCGTGTTCTTCACCGGCGGCGTGGACTCATTTCATGCCCTGCTCACCAATCTCGATACGGTCAGTGCGCTGATCTTCGTCCAGGGTTTCGACATTCCGCTTACGGACGAGCCCCGGCTCGAGGCAACCGCCCGCATGCTTGACCGTGTTGCGGACGCGTGCAACCTCCGGGTGCTCACCGTCCGCACCAATCTTCGCCAGCATCCGGTGTTCCGCCGGGCGCACTGGGGCAACCACACCCATGGCGCGGCGCTGGGCGCGGTGGCGCAGTTGCTGGCACCGCACGTGGGACATGTGCTGGTGGCCAGCAGCGACGTGCCGCCACCGCACGGCTCGACCGTGGAACTGGATCGCTGCTGGTCATCGGCGTCGGTGAGTGTGGCCACCGCTGGCCCGGGGGTGTCGCGCCTGGACAAGGTGGCTGCCATCGCGGATCATCCGCTGGTGCATCGGGAGCTGCGCGTGTGCTGGGAAAACCGGTCCGCCGAGCTGAATTGCGGCGAATGCGAAAAGTGCGTGCGCACCCAGGCCCAGTTTGCCGCAGCGGGAGCACTCGACCGGCTCACCTGCTTCGGCACCATCGACCTGCCGGCGCGCATTCGCGGCCTCTGGTCCATTCCGCATCACCTGGGCGGCCAGTGGGCCGATGCCCAGCGTGCCCTGGGGCCAACGCCCGCTGGCCGCGCGGTCCGCGGCCTCCGGTATCGCACCTGGCGGCATCGCCTTGGCGATGCAATCGTGGGGAGATTGAGAGGGTCCTGAGCGCTGAGCGCCCCATGATCCCCTCCCACCCCGGTTGTCGTAACCATCCCAGAACGAGTCCAAGTGCCGTGTATGCGGAGCTGCACGCACCGCGGGAAAGGCACGTGCCACTGGGAGGCACCGATGTTACGACAGATCCTCACTGCGTCGCTGCTGCTCCTCGCAGCCTGCGGCGACTCGACCGGGCCAGGGACCGGCGGCGGGGGCGGAGGGGGAGGCGGGGCCACTCTTGCGGGGACGGTGCGCGTAGCTGGCCAGTCCGTCACGCTTTCCGGCGCCACGGTCAGTATTGGGACACTCAAGGCGACCAGTGACGAGAACGGCCACTTCGAACTCACGAACGTGCCGGTGGGTTCAGCCGAGGTCCACGCCGAGCGGCCAGGGTACGAACCGGCCGAAGTGACGATGAACATTGCCGCCGGCGCCAACACGCATGACTTCGGGCTGACCGCACAGGAGATCTACCTGCTGGGCAGCACCGCCGTGCTCGTCCCTGCCGGGACCGGAAAGATCCGTGGCGTCATCATCGTGGTTGGCAGCAACGGCACGCGCGGGTTTGTCACCGGTGAACCGATCCATGGGCCGGACAATCCGGAGCTCGAGCAGGGCCTGCAGGACTGGGCCGCCAGCGTTCGAAACCTCGCACGCGCGAAGCATGTAGCCCTGCTGGGTGTCAATGACAATCCCGCCAACAGCGCGGCCAGCGACGACGCATTCTTTGCAGCGCTGGCTTCGGTGGCCGCCAGTAGCGGCCATGCAGAGCTCGCCGATGCACCGATAGCCGCGATGAGCCTGAGCGAGACGGAGATGGGCGGCCTGGTTGCGCGGCATCCCGACCGTGGCATCGGGCTGCTTGCAAGGGTACCGCCATCGGCCGTCAACCTCACGGCCACCGAGGCGCTGGCTGTACCGACATTCGTGATGCTGGCCGAGCTCGACAACGCAACGAGGAATGCCGCGGTGGAGGAGGTGTTCGCCGGGAACCGTTCGCAGGGCGGGTTATGGTCGCTCGCCGTGGAACCCGATGCCCGGCACGAGCAGGCGAGCGCCCGCGGCAACTCTGCCGCCACCGGCTGGGTCAGCCGGGTGCTGGACCTGCGGCTTCCCCCCACGCCCGGTGATCCACTCATCGCGCTGGATGAGGAATCCGGCTGGCTCGGCAACCAGACGTCGCTCTCGACGGCGGCCTGGGCGGACTACACCGGGGATCGCGCGGCGGCCAGCTGGCTGCTCAACGAGGCAGCCGCCGGGTCATGGCAGCTGCTGGGGACTCCGGTTAGCGGCGGCGGCGGGGGCGGCAAGGGCGGCGACAGCTGACAGCCGCTGAATAGCCAGCCGCGCTTCCGCCACCACCGGCTGCAGCTCGGGGTCGGCGTTCCGCCAGGCGTAGGCCACATACCGGTAGGCCTCCAGCGCCTCGGCGGAGCGTCCCCGGCGCTCCAGGATCCGGGCGAGCTGCATGCGAGCTGGCGCGCCATCCCGCTGGTTCCAGAGTGCCCGGAAGGCCTGCTCGGCCTCGTCGAGCTTGCCGAGCTCAAGCGCCAGCTGTCCCACGAACCAGACGCACTCCACGCCGTAATTGTTCGATCGGTACAGGCAGTCCTCGAACTTGCGAAGCGCCGCCGCCTTCCGTCCGCGCCGCAGCAGCCCGTACCCTTCGCTCGCAATGGCCAGGCCAAGCCAGTCGCGGCCGCGCACCGTATCACCTGCCGCGAACGCACGTGCAGCCATCGCATGCGCGCGCGCGAGCAGCGCCGCATGGGTGTTCCAATCCCCAAAGCGAGCGGCGTAGTCCGCGGTACAGCGCAGCCTCGAGCCGCTCAGCTGCGAGGTGTCCGCCTGGCCTGCGGCAAGTCCCATCTCGAGCGCCTGTACGGGTACTGGCAGCCCGCGGGCTTCGTAGTAGATCGGGCCACAGGTGCGATAAATGGCCGGTGTGGATGGATCGGCGAGGATGGCCAGCCCCTCGCGCAGCCGGCCATCCACCAGGCCCAGATTGAACAGGCGCAAGCGGATGAAAGTGGGGCGATGTCTTTCGTCAATTCGAGGCTCAATGAGGGGCAACAGGGCGCGGCGCACGTCGGCGAACCGCGGGTGCTGCAGTGCGTCGTAGACGTCGACGAGAACCCCGGGATCAAGCGTCCGCAGGCTGGCCTGCGCGGCAGCCCGCCCGGCGCTGTCACTGAATGCCAGGGCAAACGCAATCCTGGCGGCCTGTGTCTGCGGCTCGTCCGGTGCCAGGCGGGAATAGGCTTCCAGTTCCTCGGCGATGCGGGCGCTGTCGGGATGCCACAGGAAGGCGAGGTGCAGCAGGTGCACGCGGTACGGTGCCATCGTCGGCTGCAACTCGGCGGCCTTGCGGAAGGCGGAGTCGACCTGCTCCGGCCCGCCCATGGCTGCGGCATCGTGAAAGTACACCTCACCCAGCTCATACCATGCGTCGGCGGCATCCGGATATCGCCGGATTGCTTCCTTGATGATTGAGAGCGCTCCCCGATCCTGGGAGAACCGCGCCCAGCGTATCTGGGCCTTGATCCGTTCACGCTCGGGAAGCCGAGCCTCCAATTGATGTGCCCGCCTGGTGTTCCGCTGATAGGAATCGAAATCGTACCACGAGTACGAATCCGAAAGCCCGAGATAGGCAAGCGCAAACAGCGAGTCGGCGCGCACCGCGCGCTCCCACGCGTCACTGGCAGCACGAAATTCTGACCTGCGGTACTGCTCGTCGCCATCCAGGTAGGCCTTCAGCGCACTCAGCGAGGATGTCGTGATCGCCGCCAGGTTCAGGGTGGGAATCTCGCGAGCATCTTTCTCGAGAATGAGCCCGAGCGTCTGCATGCCGAGACGATCCACCAGGACCAGGACCGAGTCGGAAGGGCCATCCACCTGCACCGGTCCCAGCGGCTTCGCATTTCGCGTGTCGTACAGGTCAGCCGCGAGCCGCAATTGCGGTCCCGCCCCGATGACCGATCCCACCAAAGCGTAGTGCGCGCCCGTCCGTCGGGCGACCGCCAGCGCGCGCGCGAGATCAGCCGAGCTACCGCTCCTCATCTCCTGATGCCAGCTGGCAAGCAGGGTGCGGCTGTCCACTGCACGAAGGCCCGCGGCTCCGTCGAGCCCCATCGAGAGCAGGTCCACCATGCCCTCGCGCCAGACGTCGAGGCCGGCGCCCCGGACGGAGAACGGCAGCACGGCGATGACTGGCTGCGCGGACTCGTTCGCGGCAGGTGCCGCCGTTGCGGATCGCCAGCCAGAACGCCCGAGCGCCCCGAGCGCGATGAGGCCCAGCAGGGCGGCACCGCAGGCGGCAAGCGAGCGGGGGTGCCGCCGCGCCCAGCCGAGCGCGCGTTCGGTGGCACTCGAGGGTGCGCCATGCGTCAGGGCTTCCAGCAGCTCCCCGGCATCGTGGAAGCGATCGCCCGGGGACTTCCGGAGCAGGCGATCGATGACGCGCAGCGTGCCGGACGTCGCGTCACGAAGCGGCCCATGCGCCAGGTCGGGCTTGGCGTGGAGAATGGACTGGATGACGGTCCGATCATTGCCGCCGCGGAATGGCCGCACGCCTGCCAGCATCTCGTAGAGCACCACACCGAGACTCCAGAGGTCGGTGGCGGGGCCGACCGTCTCGCCGCGCGCCTGTTCCGGCGACATGTAGGCAATGGTACCTGGCGTGGCGCCCGGGCTGGTCAGGCTCACATCGGCCACCTTGGCCACACCGAAGTCCAGCAGGCGCACGGTGCCGTCGGTGGTGAGCATGATGTTGCCGGGCTTCACGTCGCGGTGCACGATGCTGCGGGCGTGTGCCGCGCCCAGGCCGCGCGCGAGCTGGATGGCAATGTCGAGGGCTTCCGCCGGCGGGAGCGGACCGCGCCGCAGGCGCTCCTTCAGCGTCTCGCCATCGTAACAGGCCATGGCGATGAACGGCCTGCCGTCGGTGGTCTCGCCGATTTCGTGGATGCTGCAGACGTTGGGGTGTTCGAGCGCGGCGGCGGCGCGCGCCTCCACCAGGAATCGCTCGCGCGACTCGGGATTGGCACTGAGGTAGGGCGGAAGGAACTTGAGCGCCACGACGCGGCCCAGCCGGGTGTCGTGCGCACGATAAACCGTCCCCATCCCGCCGGTGCCCAGGATGCCGGTGAGCTGGTACTGGTGCACCTGCTCGCCAATGGCTGGCGACGTCACGCTGTCCGCGAGACCCCGGAAGAACGTCTCGGCGGCCTCCCGATGCTCGAGCAGGGACCGCAGCTCCTGCAGCAACTGGCGGTCGCCGTCGCAGGCCTGTTCGAGGAACGCCATCCGCTCGGCTGGCGTCAGCTGCACCGCGCGCTCGTAGAGCTCCTCGATGCGGTCGGCATTCCCGTCTGCCCCGGTGCCCGGGAGGCGCTCGCTCACGGTGCCTCCGCGGCACGTGCCTTGAGATCGCGATAAAGCCACGCCTGCGCCATGCTCCAGCCCCGCTTTACCGTCGCCGGTGAGACGTTGAGCGCCTCGGCAGTGTCGTCCACCGACATGCCGCCAAAGAACCGGCATTCGACTATTCGCATCTGGCGGTGGTTGACCTGGTCGAGCCGGTGGAGCGCATCATCGAGAGCCACCAGGATGTCATCGCGCACGTCAGCGGATGGCCCGGCCTCGAGCAGTGCTGCCTCGATCTCGTGCAGCGGGACGTGCGGTGCGCGGCCGCCTCGCTTGGCCGCATGCTTCCGCTTGGAATAGTCGATCAGGATCTGCCGCATGGCGGCAGCCGCCACGCTCAGGAAGTGGGCCCGGTTCTGCCAGTTGGGTGCCGACTGGTCCGCGAGGCGGAAATAGGCCTCATGGACCAGGGCCGTCGTGTTGAGGGTCTCGTCGCCGTCCCA
>DASSOW010000080.1:0-4258 GCA_035700175.1 Gemmatimonadales bacterium
GGGGGTGATGAAGCCAAAACCCTTGGCATCATTGAACCACTTCACAGTGCCGGTCGTACGCATGTCCTACTCCATAATGTGTTTGGTAATCGGAGTTCGGCATGGGCCGCACGGACCGACTACTTGGTGTAACCGTGAAAAAGCCTCACGGCGGGCGCTGCGGTGTTCCGCAACAAAAAAGGGGACCCCGCGCGAATCCGGGATCCCCAATTACGTCTCTGGAATCGTCCTGTGTGCCCCGAGGGGCAATCGTGCCGCAACGCATGAATATTGCTACGTCGGCCCAGAAAGTCAAGGCCTGACTTTACAGGAGGGGACGATGACCAAGCTGTTCGGGTTCCTGGGGGCCACCGCCGGCAGCGCCGTCGGCTGGTGGGCAGGGGCCCATGTGGGCTTCATGACAGCATTTATCGTGAGCACCATCGGCACGGGTGCCGGGATCTACGGCGGGAAGCAGCTGGCGGACAGGCTGGGGTATTGAGGCGCTGTCCGCCTAGCGCTTGGCGCTGAGATGGCGGGCCACCAGGCCTGCCAGCGTCCCCGATGTGAAGGGCTTCCTGAGCCAGCGGCTCTCGCGCTCACTCTCTGCCAGCATCTCCAGCCCCGCCGGCGGCGACGCCGACATGAACAGCACCGACACGTCGGGCCGCTCCTCGGCCAGGCGGCTGGCGAGTTCGTCTCCCCGCAACCGCGGCATCCGCACATCCGTGATCACCAGCCGCAGTTCGGCGCCACTGGCGTGCACCATCCCCAGCGCCTCGACGCCGTCACGCGCCTCGAGCACTCCATACCCTGCCGACTTGATGATCCGGGATGCGAACGAGCGGACGCCAGGCTCATCGTCAGCGACGAGAACCACACACTCCGACTCCATGGAAGCGACCTCCACGCAGTATGCGGCGGGGTGCGGGGAAAGCTAGCGCCGGCAGGGGCGGGGGCAAGGGGAGCTGCGAGCTGCGAGCTGCGAGCTGCGAGCTGCGAGCTGCGAGCTGCGAGCTGAGAGCTGAGAGCTGAGAGCTGAGAGCTGCACGAAGCTAGCTCTTAGCTCTCAGCCCACTCCGCTAAGCGCTTCGCGCTTAGCGGGGTGGTATATCCCACGTCACCTCCTGGCCCCGCGACAGCGTCAATGGCTCGCTGGTGAGGGTGCGGCCAGACACCAGCGGCTTGGCCAGAATCCGGATCTGGCCACCGCCGATGAACTGCGCCGGGGTGAGCGAATAGCGGGTGCTCATCCCCCCGGGGGCAAGACCCAGCCGGGATGAGATTCCCTCCCGGACCAGGTAGACATCCATGTCCCAGGTGGAGCGGTTGGTGACCACCAGCGTCACATTGTCTGCCGGCAGCGGCTGCTCGGCCCTGGGCTGCTCCTGGCCCGGATTGGCCGCGCAACCAGCCAGCCCCATCAGTGTTATGATAAAAAGCAGGCGCGATCTGCTGGGCATTCGTCGCATTGCGACCTCCTGTGAGGGGTCGTAAGTCGCAGGTCGTAAGTCGTGGAACCTGCGACCTGCGACCTGCGACCTACGACCTACGACTTACGACTTACGACTTACGACATATGCCGTACCACATCCCCACCCATCCACCCCGCATCCGGAGCAACCTGCAACCATGGCCACCAGGGACCCGCGTATCGACGCGTACATCCGGAATGCGGCCGAGTTTGCACAGCCCCTGCTCAAGCACTTCCGCGAGCAGGTACATGCAGCCTGTCCCGCCGCCGACGAAACCATAAAGTGGGGCATGCCGCACTTCGTCTACCACGGCAATCTCTGCGGCATGGCTGCATTCAAGCAGCACTGCGCGTTCAACTTCTGGAAGGGATCACTGCTGTTCCCGAAAAAGGATGCGAATCAAGGCGATGCGATGGGACAGCTCGGCCGCGTCACCACCCTCAAGGACATGCCATCCACGGCAGCGCTCCGGAAGCTGATTCGGGAGGCGGCCCGGCTCAATGAGGAAGGAGTCCGGCCTGCCCGGGCAAGGAAACCCAGGCCGGCGCTGCCGGAACCGCCGGACCTTGTGCAGGCCCTCCAGAAGCACCCGGCTGCGCGGAAGACCTGGGACCGGTTCGCGCCGAGTCACCGGCGGGAATACATCGAATGGCTGACCGAGGCCAAGCGCGAAGACACCCGGGCCCGCCGCCTCGCGACCACGCTGGAATGGCTGGCTGAAGGCAGGCAGCGGAACTGGAAATACCAGCGCTGAGCCATGGCGGGGCCAGGCCCATGGCTTTTCGCCGTGGCCCGGCCTGCATAGCTTCCCGAAAGTCCGGGGGGCCTTCCACGGCACGGTCCCCCTGGCCAGGCAACACCTGTCCAGTGCCGACCTCACTGCCGCCGTCCCCGGATGGCGGAGATCGGAGCACCGATGGCCACGAAACTTGAGAAGACCATCAAGCGGGAACTGGAGCTGGGCGACAAGGTCTATACGGTCGCGATCGGCCCTGAAGGACTCAAGATCACGCCCAAGGGCGGCCGCAAGGGGGCGGAGTTCACCTGGCCCCAGCTGGTGCGTGAGCTCGAGGGCGGGAACGGTGGTGGGATGAGTGGCGGTGGCATGGGCGGTGGCGGCATGAGCGGCGGTTACGGGGGGTGACAGCGCCGGTAGTGCGCGCATGGCAGGGCTGGGCACCACGGCTCCTGAGCATCCTGCGCATCGTCGTCGCCTTCCTCTACATGGCGCACGGCACTCAGAAGCTCTTCGCATTTCCGACCGGCGTGGGACCGCAGGGCACGGGCACCGTAGATCTCGCCACCCGCTACGGCGCAGCCGGGGTGATCGAGGTGACCTGCGGCGCCCTGCTGCTCATCGGGCTCTTCAGCCAGCTGGCGGCATTCATCGCCTCGGGGGAAATGGCAGCAGCATATTTTCTGGCGCACGCGCCACACGGCTTCTGGCCCATCATGAACCGCGGCGAGATCGTTGTGGCGTTCTGCTTTGTCTGGCTCTACATCTCCGCGGCCGGCCCCGGGCCGTGGAGCGTGGATGCCTTGAGGGTCGCAGGTCGCAGGTCACAAGTCGCATGACCTGAGACTTGGGAGCCACGACCCGCGACCCGCGACCCGCCACCTGCGACCTGCGACCATGATACGACGCTTCATCCTTCCCATGGCCCTCGCCCTCCTGGCCGCCTGTCAGTCCAGGCCTGACATGCCTGCCGGGCAGGCCGACAGCATGACCGACACGGCGGTCTCGACGATCGATTCCGCCATGGCCGGCGCGGATACGAGCCTCGCCGGCGGCGAATGGTGGCTGGTGGCGCTTGGCGGCCAGCCGGCACCAACTGGCGCCGGGGACCGGCCGGCCACGCTGGTCTTCTCGCCCGGCACCAACCGGGTGGGCGGCTTCTCGGGTTGCAACCGGGCGGGCGGCACCTACGTCATCAAGGGGGACAGCATCCGGTTCTCTGCCATGGCCATGACCCGGATGGCATGCGACAAGGGCATGGACCTCGAGCAGCGGTATGCCGCCATGGTCGATTCGGCCCGCACCTGGCGCCGCCGGGCTGATACACTCGAGCTGATGGGCGAGGCCGGCACTGTCATCGCGCGCCTGGAGCGGCGCCCCACCTGACCGGGAAGGATTGCGGACCACCATGAACCACGATCTCACCACCACCGCACCGATGCTGGACGGGTATCAGGTGATCCACAACCTTGGCATCGTGCGCGGGATCAGCGTGCGATCCCGTTCCGTCTTCGGCACCATCGGCGCCAAGATCGAGACCCTGTTCGGCGGCAACATCGCCCTGCTCACGACGCTCTGCGAGAAGACCCGGCGCGAGGCGTACGACATCATGATGGAGCACGCCGAGCATATGGGAGCCAATGCCGTCATCGCCATGCGTTACGATGCCACCGAGCTGATGCCGGGCGTGACCGAAGTGCTGTGCTATGGTACGGCGGTGGTGGTGGAAGCGCTGAGCGCTTAGCGCTGAGCGCTGAGCGCTCGACTCCCTCGACTCTCGACTCTCGACCCAAGGAGCCCCCCATGTCTCTCCGCCTGGGCGATACCGCCCCGAATTTCACGGCCGACACGACCGAAGGAAAGATCGATTTCTACCAGTGGAAGGGCGACAGCTGGGCCGTGCTGTTTTCCCATCCCAAGGACTTCACGCCGGTCTGCACCACCGAGCTCGGCCGCGCCGCCAATCTGAAGGCGGAGTTCGACAAGCGCGGCGTCAAGATGATCGCCGTCAGCGTGGACAGCGTCGACGACCACAAGCGTTGGATCGGCGACATCGAGGATACGCAGA
>DASSOW010000081.1:0-2633 GCA_035700175.1 Gemmatimonadales bacterium
TCTATGACCGTGCATTCGGCAGCGATTCGGCCTTCTGGCGCCGTGTGTCACCGACGCTCCAGCTCGATCACGCGACAGCGCCGCTGCTGCTCGTCTGCTCGAGTCGGCGCCGGGACTCGTGCGCGCAGGCCACCGCGTTCGCGGCGCGGGCCCGTGAGGCGGGCGGTGAGGCGACCGTGCTCCCGCTTGACAAGTCCCACGCGCAGATCGACAGCCAGCTCGGCAGCGATTCGGCGTACACCAACGCCGTGGACATTTTCCTGACCAAGGCGGGGATTCACTAGGACGCTGCGTCCGCGCTGCAGGATGCGCCTTCCCCATCCGCGCACCCCGCCCCATATTGCGAAAGCCGCACCGATGCACCTCAACAACATTGCTGCATCTTCTCTTTCCCAGAGGTCCAAATGCCTCGGCGTTTGCTCGTCCTCATGCTGGCCGCGTCCATGTGCCTTGTTGCCTGCGGTGGGGACACCGGCACCGAACCGCCGCCACCACCCCCAGGTGGAGATGAGCCAACGCTGGCGCACGTAACCCTGGACGCTACGCCCGAATCGCTCTTCGTCGGCCAGACCCTGCAGCTCCATGCCAGCGCCACGTCCTCTGAGGGCGAGCCGATGACCGCCGTCACCTTTGCCTGGGCGTCGTCGAATAATGGCAAGGCCAGCGTCAGCGCCAGCGGCCTCGTGACCGCCCTCGACACGGGCGCGGTGCGCATTACCGCGACGGCCTCCGGGCACAGCGATACCGCCAGCTTCACGCTGGCATTCGTGCCGGTTGCATCGATTTCGCTGACGCCGGCCGGCGACACGGTCATGCCGGGCGAAGGCACATCGGTCAAGGCGATCGCACGCAGTGGCGCCGGTGAGGTGCTCACCGGCCGTGACTTCGCGTTTGACTTCAGCAGCAGTGACGAGGCGGTCGCCACCGTGAATGGCGATGGAACCGTGACGGCGGTTGGCCCCGGCAGTGCCACCATCACGGCCACGTACGAGACGTTCTCCGCCACCGCCACCCTGCTGGTGCCGTCGTGCACGACCAAGGTGGTCGTCAATGAGAACGCGTGGAGCGCCCCGGTTGTCTTCGGAGGCATTGCGCCGGGCGTCTCGCTGACGCTTCCCGGTACGAGCTGGGGTGGCACCGGCGTGCTGTACGCGGCCGGCCTCGTGGTGGGGACGAACGAGGACAACACGCTGATCGGTGAGCCAGCCACCCACTACGGTGCCAGCGGAGGCAGCCTGCCCCTGGGCCAGATCTGCGTCATGAACAACGCAACCTGGACCGGCAATTCCCGCACCTTTGCTCGTGTCACGCTAGGAGACGAGGATGGCGGGGTGTCCGGGCTCCGCATCACGCAGGAAACGTTCGCCAGCCCCGATCACGATGACGTCTTGCTTGTGCGTTACACGCTCCGCAACACGACTGCCCAGCTCATGAACGGCCTACGCGTCGGCATGTTTGCGGATTGGGATGTCCAGTTCGACCTGAGCGTTACGGATGATGTTGTGCTCAAGACTGCCTCGGCCGATGCGTCGGAGGTTCGCGAAGAGGTGGAGGCGAGCTATCCATCCATCGTCGGCATGCGCGCCATCGGCACCGGCACCTTCAGTTACCTGGGCTGGCTTGGCGATGACGATGCCACCTTTTCCGACTATTACGGAATCCTGGCAGCGGGCACGGCGTCCACGGCCACGATGACTGGCGACGTCAGGCACCTGCTTGGGCGCGGCCCGTTCAGCCTGGGGCCGGGCGGCGAGATCACGATCTCGTTTGCGCTGGTGGGGGGAACCAGTCGAACGATCTTTACCAATGCGCTTGCCGATGCCTCGGTATTCAGTGGGTCGCTGGCCGGGCAGTGACGCGCCCTTCCGCACCGGGCCGAGTGAAGCTAAGTCTGAGCATGAGACTGGTCCTGCCTTCCCGAACGCAGGAGTGATCCATGCGAGTTCAGGGTGCATTCGCAGTCCTGCTGCTCACGATGCCGATAGCGGTCTCGGCGCAGCAGCCGGTTGTCGCCACCGCGCAGGTCAGCGACGATACCACGTTTCACGAGCTGCGTGCGGCACGGTTCTGGACCCATCTCGATGCGTCGTTCGGGTGGCAACCAGGCACCACGAGTTTCGCCTTCGTCCATGGCGACTACTGCCCGGTCCTCGCGACGCTCGATCCCGAGGCGCCACTGTACCTGATTGGTGGTATCGACTCGCTGCAGGTGGACGATACGCCGCTTCCCCGTGGCGCGGTGCCTGACAGCGTGATCACCAGCGCTGACCGGCACTGGCATGCCCTCGACCTCAAGGCCGTAAAGGCCAGGTTCAAGGGCTGTTGAGAGAGCGGAAGACTGAAAGCCGAAGGCTGAACGCTCAGGCCTTTAGCCTCCAGCCTTCAGCTCTCAGTCCCACTTGCGCTTTCCCCTGCGTTCCGGCACCCTTGAAATCCCCATCCACCCACATCGCGCAGTGATGGGGCGGCCGCGGGCCGCCCCTACAGGAATCCCGATGATCAAACGGCTCTCCGTCTGCCTCCTCACCATTGCCACGCCCCTCGCCGCACAATCGCCGTCCGACATCGCTCGCTGGCAGCGCGAGGCCAGCGCGGTGACCATCACGCGCGATGACTGGGGGATTGCGCATGTC
>DASSOW010000082.1:0-4827 GCA_035700175.1 Gemmatimonadales bacterium
TATGTGGGCGACGCCACTCCCGATGTAGCCCAGCTGGGCAACACCTGGGTGCCCGAGCTGGCCATCCTGCACGCGATCGCTCCGCTTGACTCGTTGCTCCGAGCCAGCCCCGACATTCCCACGACCGGATTCTTCCCCGGCATCTGGGACACCAACGTCATTGAAGGGCGAGTATTCGGGATTCCCTGGTACGTAGATACCCGGCTCATCTTCTACCGCACCGATCTCCTGCAGAGCGCTGGTGCGCGCGAGATGCCGGACACCTGGGCCGGCTGGCGCCAGGTACTGGAGCGCCTGCGCGAGAACGGTGGTCCGCGCAGTTTTCCCTTGCTCATGCCACTGAATGAATGGGCCCAGCCGGTGGTGTTAGCGCTGCAGGCGGGATCACCGATTCTCAGGGATGGCGACCGCTATGGCGCGTTCACCGATAGCGCCTTTGTCCGTGCCTTTCACTTCTACGTAGGACTCTACCGCGATACCCTGGCGCCCAAGGTGGCCAACACCGAAGTGGCAAATCTCTACCAGGATTTTGCCCGTGGCATGATCGCGAGCTACATCACCGGCCCCTACAACCTGGATGAATTCCGCAAGCGGCTGCCCGACTCGCTGCAGGACCACTGGGCCACGGCACCGATGCCGGGGCCCGATGGCCCCGGTGTGTCGCTCGCCGGCGGCTCCAGTCTGGTGCTGTTTCGCCGTTCAGCGCATCCGGCGGAAGCTTGGCAGCTGATACGCTTCCTCTCCGAACCGGCCCAGCAAGCGCGTTTCTTCCACTTGAGCGGCAACCTCCCGGCTCGGCGTGAGGCATGGCAGGACTCCACGCTGCGCGCCGATCCCAAGGTGGCAGCCTTCCGGCAACAGCTTGAGCGGGTGGTGCCCACGCCGAAAGTGGCGGAATGGGAGCTCATCGCGACGCGCATCACCGAGGCAGGCGAGCGGGCGGTGCGGGGCGGGCAGAGCGAGCAGCAGGCGCTCGCCACGCTCGAGGCGCAAGTGAACACCATCCTCGCCAAGCGGCGTGCCTTGCTGGAGGTACGTGGCGGCCAGTTGCTGGAGTGGAACGCGCCATGAACGTGGAAGGGCGGCAGGCGCGGGCGGCCTGGGCCTTCCTGCTTCCAGCCGTGGCGCTGCTGGCAGTCTTCTTTGTGCTGCCAGTGCTCGTGGCCTTCGGCTTGAGTCTCACCGATTTCGACGTCTACGCGGTTGCCGATCCGTCGGTGGCGCGCTTCGTCGGCTTTGACAACTATCTCCATCTCTTCGGAAACCCGGTCTTCTGGGCCGCGCTTCGGAACACGTTCTACTTCGTGCTGGTGGGCGGGCCACTCTCGGTGGCCACATCGCTCGCCGCCGCGCTGCTGGTCAATGGCCGCCTCACCCGCTGGAAGGGCTTCTTCCGGAGCGCGTACTTCGCGCCCGTGGTTACGACGCTCGTCGCCGTCGCCATCGTGTGGCGCTACCTCTACCATCCGGTCTTCGGGCCGATTGACCAGTTTCTCGACTGGATCGGCATCGGCCGGGTGGACTGGCTCGGCAGCCCCGTCTGGGCCATGCCGGCCATCATCATCCTCGCGATCTGGAAGAACTTCGGCTACAACATGCTGATCTTCATCGCGGGCCTGCAGGCCATTCCCGGCGAGCTTTACGATGCCGCCGAGCTCGATGGCGCGTCCTGGTGGCAGCGCTTTCGCCACATCACCCTGCCCATGCTCGCGCCGACCTTCCTGTTCGTGGCTGTCGTGACCATGATCGGCTACTTCCAGCTCTTTGCGGAGCCGTATGTCATGACCCAGGGCGGGCCGCTCCGCAGCACACTGAGTGTAGTGCTGTTCATGTACGAAGAGGGCTTCCGCTGGTGGCGCATCGGCAATGCCGCGGCAATCGCCTTCATCCTCTTCCTGATCATGCTGGTGGCAACCCTGATCCAGTTCCGCCTCCGGCCGAGGGAGGATTAGGTGCGGCGCGCCCGCGGGATCCTGCTGCACGCGGCGCTGATCGCGGGCGCCGTCTTTGCCCTGGGGCCGCTCGTCTGGATGGTATCGGCCAGCTTCATGCAAAGCGGCCAGGCGACCACCCTTCCACCCCGCCTGCTGCCCCACCCTGCGACGTTCGAGCAGTACCGGCTGCTCTTTGCCCGGCTCGCCATGAGCCGCTACTTCCTCAACAGTCTGCTGATCGCGACGTTGGTGACCGTCCTGTCACTGCTGGTGAACGGCATGGCGGGCTATGCGTTTGCCAAACTGCGGTTCCGGGGACGAGAGCGGCTCTTTGGCTCGATGCTCGGCCTGCTGGTGATCCCGGCGCAGGTCACGATGTTGCCGCTCTTTCTCATGCTCAAGGGCATGGGGCTGGTCAATACCTATCTCGGCGTCATCATCCCCGGCCTCGCGAGTGTGTTCGGGATCTTCCTCATCCGGCAGTATGCCCTGGCCATTCCCGATGAGCTGCTGGACGCCGCGCGCGTGGATGGCGCCAGCGAATGGCGTATCTTCCGCTCGATCGTCCTTCCCGTGCTGGTGCCCATCCTCGTGACCCTGGGCATCTTCACATTCATGGCCACATGGAACGACTTCCTCTGGCCGCTTATCGTGCTGAGCGATGACCGGCACTACACGTTGCCGGTCGCACTGGCGAGCCTTTCGGGAGAACACGTGCAGGATGTGGAACTGATGATGGCAGGCGCCGTGGTCACGGTCCTGCCCGTCATGGTGGTCTTTCTGTTCCTGCAGCGGTATTACCTGCAGGGCATCCTGATGGGAAGCGTCAAGGGATGAGGGGAGGCCTGTTGCTGGCGCTGCTGGTGCCGCTCGTGCCAGCGTCATCCGTACGGGCCCAGACGCCCCGCCTGCTGGACGGTTTCGACCGCGTGGGGCAATGGACGGCCTACGCCTCCGATGGCGTCAGCATTGTCCTCACGAGCGACCACAGAGCACTCCGCGCCGACATTGACTACCACGGAGGTGCGGGGTATGCCGTGATCCATCGCCCGCTCGACCTGCCCCTCCCCGACAACTACGTCTTTCGCTTCAAGATCCGTGGTACGCTGCCGAGCAACACCGTCGAGTTCAAGCTGCTGGACGAGAGCGGTGACAATGTCTGGTGGTCCCAGCGCAGGAATTTCCCGTTCGACACCGCCTGGACCGAAATCGAAATCCCCCGCCGGGAGATTTCCTTTGCGTGGGGTCCGGCGGGGGGCGGTGTACTGCACCACGTCGCGGCGCTCGAGGTCGCGATCACGGCCGGAAAGGGAGGGAAGGGGACGGTCTGGTTCGACAGTCTCGGCTTCGCCGAACGGCCGTTCATAGATACCACCACGCCCATTCGTCCGGCTCGGGTTGCTGCACGGCCCTCATCGCGAGACGCAGCGCGCGCAATGGACGCTGACACTACCACGGCGTGGCCTATTCCGGCCGGCGTGGCTGCTGAACTGACATTTGACCTGGGTCACTTGCGCGGCTTCGGTGCGGCAAGGGTGGCGTGGGCCAACAGGGCGCCTTCGCACTACTCCCTAGCCGTGTCAGACGATGGCAGGCGATGGCGAGCGATTTACCAGGTTACTGGTTCAGACGGCGATCGCGACTACCTCTTCACCGGTCCGCAGGAAACCCGCTGGGTTCGGCTGAAGATTGAGCCGGTTGCTGGAGGTGGATCGCTCCGCGAGCTCACGCTCCTGCCGCTTTCGGTCGGCGGTGATTCGAACCGGGTGGTCGAACAGATGGCCCGTGATGCGGCGCCGGGCCTGTTTCCCCGGTCCTTCACCGGTTCGCTGGGGTTCTGGACCATCGTCGGCGCCGATGGCGACACGCGGGAGGCACTGGTCGAGGAAAGCGGGCGAGTGGAGGTGAAGGCGGCCGGCTTTTCGCTGGAGCCGTTTCTTCGCGTTGGTTCTGCACTGGTGAGCTGGCATGACGTGAGCCTGCATGACTCGCTGGCGGATGGGCGCTTGCCGATCCCCATCGTGACATGGAGCGACGCGCCTGCGGAACTCGAGACCTCGGTGTGGACGTCGGGAGGGCCGGACAGCTCCACGCTGCTGGTCCGATACCGGGTGACCAACCGGCAGGACTCGACAATTGCGGCGCAGCTCCTCCTGGCCGTTCGCCCGTTGCAGGTCAACCCGCCGTCGCAGTTCCTGAATATTCGGGGTGGGTTGGGGCGGCTGAGCCGCCTGGCACTGCTGGGGGATACGCTCCTGGCCGACTCGGAGCGGGTCGTTCTGCTCGACTCGCCCGAGGCCGCTGGCGTCTCGGCGTTCGATCAGGGCGACGTCAGCCGTTATCTCACGGAAGGGCGCGTCCCGGCACTGCGCGCGGTGACTGACCCGCGCCAGCTGGCCAGCGGACTCCTGGAGTACTCCATGGCGCTGGCACCGGGTGAGTCGCGAACCATTGCGCTCGCTGTACCGTGGCATGAGGGAAGCCGGCTTCCCTCCCATCCAGACAGCAGCTGGCTTGCGGCATCACAAGCGCGTGCGGCGGCCGACTGGCGCCAAAAGACGGCCGGCTTTGTGCTGGATGGCCCGGCGCCCGTGGAGACGCTCGAGCAGACCGTCCGCGCGTCGGTTGGGTACATCCTGGTCAATCGCGATGCTGCCGCCATCCAGCCCGGGTCCCGCGCGTACGCCCGCTCCTGGATCCGGGATGCGGCGCTCACCTCGTCGGCGCTGCTGCGCCTCAACGTCGTCCAGCCAGTGCACGAATTCCTGCAGTGGTTCGCGCCCTATCAGTTCGCCAGCGGGAAGATTCCCTGTTGCGTGGACCATCGCGGGGCGGACCCGATTGCTGAAAATGACAGCCAGGGCGAATTCATCTACCTGGCGGCGGAATACAC
>DASSOW010000083.1:0-3178 GCA_035700175.1 Gemmatimonadales bacterium
GCCATCCCCACGGCGACGCCCTGGAACGTGTTCAACATGATGTCAGGCGAGAACGTCCAGAGCTCTGGATTATCACGACAGGACGAGAGGATCAAGCAATATCCGGTCGTCGGCAGGGTGAACGCGATGCCCGGCAGGGCCATGGCGATGCCGGTGGCCCCTACGGCGGCCCCGGCACTCACGCCCCGGCCACGGAGCAGCGACACCGCCGCGATCGCGAAGGTCAGCGTGCACAGCAGAGGCACCAGCCCGAACAGCACCACGCCGAGGTTGAGCCCGAGCGTCCGCTCGGCGGCGCCGGCGAACCAGGCGGGTCCGACATGATACCGGATCGGGGCGCCGGCGTAGTCGAGCGAAGCGTGCAGCCCACCCGTCCGGGCGATGGCCTGTGCCTGACCGAGCGCGTATTGCCAGTCAACGTTCCAGACCAGCGCGGCGCGGCGGGCGAAGAGGCGAATGATTTCGAGTGCGGTGGTGGCGAGAACGGCGAGCCCGATCCCCACGAGGCCCATTAAATGAAAGGCGGTCAACGGCGAATGATCATGCCGGCGCGCGGCCGCGACAACCGGCCACCCGACCCCGCCTGCCCAGGCGGCCAGCGCCGCGACGATCAGCGGGCTGCGAAGTACGTCAGGCAGGTCTGGGGCGACTGCAACCACCACGCCGGCCAGGATTGCGGATCCCAGCGCGGCGTGGGTCGCCGACATGCGGCCTTCGACGAGCGGACGCTGTTGCGCCACGGGATTCCGGCCTCCAGGCTGGCCGAGCTTGACGCGACTGACAACCGGTTTCTCGTTCCGGCACGGCTCCAGTCGCCAGAGTATACGGCGAGCCGCAGGGGGCGCTAGGGCGGGCCGCCTTCACACCCTCCTCGCCTGAGACACCTCCCGGATCTGCGGTCGCAATCGCGGAATTGCCAACTGGAACACCCCCGCACCCAGCACGCAGGCAACGTCGCCGAGTTGAGAGGGCATGAGCTGTGAGCTATGAGCTGTGCGCTGTGAGCTGTGAGCAAAGAGCTATTAGTCCTTAGCCCTGATCCCTGATCCCTGATCCCTGGTCCCTAACCCCTAACCCCTAACCCCTAACCCCTAAATATCTCTCCCTCACGATCCCCGCATGATGCTCCACATGCCCCGCCGTGATGTACGCCAGTGCGCGCACGGTGAATGACGCGTCGCTGGCCGTGCCACGCTTCATCCACGCATCATCGGGCAGCGCATTGAAGAACCGGACCGTACTTTGGCGCAGGGCGCGGAACTCCGCGGCATGGTCGCGAAGCGGAACCTCGTCGAACCGCGCCGGGCCCATCGCGGCATCCTGGTCAAAGCCTGGCAAGGGGCTCGCGAACCCGCGCGCAAACCACATCGCGCGGAACACGAACAGCCGTTCGCAGTCATTCACGTGGCCCATCACCTCCCGGATGCTCCACTTCCCCGGCGCGTAGCGGTACCTGGACTGCTCTTCTGAAACGCCCGCCAGCAGATCCAGCATCTCATCCAGCTGTGCCTCGAGAAGGCGGCGAATGTCCGTACCAGCCGGCACCTTGCTGATGTACCGAAAGTAGTAATCGGGCGCTTCGGTGGGGGCGGGCGGCGAGGTGATCATGGAGTCAAGGTCGTCGAGGGGTCGAGAGGTCAAGGGCTGGCCTTTTTCACCGCAGAGGCGCGGAGAACGCAAAGGAAGCGCAGAGCGACTCGAGTAACTTGCTGCTTCGATGTCTCTTGCAAAACCACAAACGTCTTGCTGATGTTTGCAGCGCACGATGCAGGCTGGCCAGAGCGGCGAGGCCTCCGCGTCCCTCTGCGTCCCCTGCGTCTCTGCGTTGTGCAGTTGCCGAGTCAGGGTGGGGCTCCGATGTCCGCCGCTTCTCCTGTGCCAGGCCGGCATCGCGCTCTGGACCCCGACGTTCGTCGGGGTGACGCGCAGGCGAGGCCCCAGCCGCCGAGCCGTCATCCAACACCCCTCGCCTCATACACTTCCCGAATCTGTCCCCGCAATCCCGGAATCGCCAGCTGGAACACCCCCGCGCCAAGCATGCAGGCCGCACCACCGAGCAGGATGGTCATCGGTGCCCCGATGTGATCGGCGACGACGCCGGCGATGAGACTGCCGATCGGCGCCGTGCCCAGGAACGCCATGGCGTAGAACGCCATGACCCGTCCCCGAAGTCGCTGCTCCACGATCGTCTGCAGGACGGTGTTCACCGCGGCCATGGACATCATCATGCCGGCGCCGACGAAGGCAAGGATCACGAGCGACAGCGGCAGCGACCGCGAGAGCGCAAAGGCCACGAGCCCGGCGCCGAAGAGCGCGGACGAGCGCGCCATCAGCCGCCAGAGTCCGCGGATCGACGGACGTGCGGCTAGGTAGCCGGCGCCCAGCAGCGCACCCACGCCGGTTGCCGTCATGAGGATGCCATAGGTGTGCGGCCCGCCGTGGAGCTGCAGCTTGGCGATGGCGGGCATCAGCACGGTATACGGCGTGCCCATCGTCGCGATGAGCGCCAGGAGCAGCAGCACCGTGCGCGCCGGCGCAAAGCCGGACACATAGGAAAACCCCTCGCGCAGTTCCTCCCACATGCTGGTCTCGGCGCGTGTCGCCGCCTGGGTCGCCAGCCGCATCATGAGGAGTGAGATCACCACGGCGACATAGCTCACCGCGTCCAGCAGGAAGCACCATCCCTCGCCCACCAGCGCGATCAACACCCCGCCGATGGATGGCCCCAGCATCCGGCTGAGATTCACCATCATGGAATTGAGCGCGATGGCGTTGGGGAGATCGGCCGGGTCGTCCAGCATCTCCACCACGAACGCCTGGCGCGCCGGCGTGTCGAACGCCTTGATCACGCCCTGGAACAGCTGCAGCAGGATGATCTGGGTGACGGTGATGATGCCGGGAATGGCGAGCAGGGCGAGCGCCAGCGACTGCAGCATCGAGAGCACCTGGGTCCAGACCAGGATCCGGTGCGTGTCCCAGCGATCGACCAGTACCCCGGCCACCGGCGCCAGCAGCAACGCCGGAATCTGTCCTGCGAACCCCACCACACCGAGAAGCAGTGCGGAGCCGGTGAGACGATAGACCAGCCAGCTCACCGCGATGCGCGTGATCCACGTACCGACCAGCGAGACGCCCTGCCCGCTGAAGAAGAGCCGATAATTGCGATGGCGAAGAGCGC
>DASSOW010000084.1:0-5522 GCA_035700175.1 Gemmatimonadales bacterium
CGGACGTGTCTGCCGCTGCCGGCGGACTGTGTCCTGATCGACTGGTTCCTCGCCACGCGCGCCTGGGCCAACGGCGCGACGTTCGCATTCGATCCGGTGCCCCGGATGCGCTACCGGCAGTACCCGGCGAATATCGCACCGATGCGCCCGCCGTTCACGCCGGCGCAGATCGCCATGGCCACCACCCGGGTGATCGATCATTACCGCTGCGTCCTGGATCACGACGGGCCATCCCTGAACGGACACCGCGCGGAACTTGAACAGGCGCGCGATCGAGTGCACGCATTTGCCGCTGCCATGCAGCGGGACCCGTGCCTGATGGCGACCTATACCGACCGTCTGAACGCCCTGCCCTCCGGCACCGCATGGTGGTGGCAGGTGGCGCATCCCGCCCTGGAGGCGTTGTGGCTGAATTGACGATCGCCGGCCGAGCCATCGGCGGTGCAAATGCGCCGTACGTGATTGCCGAAATCGGCGCCAATCACAACGGCGACATGGCGCTCTGCCGCCGGCTGGTTGACACGGCGCAAGCCGCCGGCGCCGACGCGGTGAAGTTCCAGTCGTGGACCCGGGACTCGCTCATCTCTGCCGGCGAATTCGCACGCAACAGACGTTACGGCTCGGGCAACGGTAGTCCGAGCCTGGAGGACGCTGTCCTTCAGTATCAAATGACACCCGATCGGATCCGCGACATCACGGCGTACTGCGCCGAACGCGGCATTGTGAGCTTCGCCAGCTGCTTCGCCGCCTCCGAGGTGGAGCTGATGGAGTCGCTTGGGGCACCAGCGTACAAGGTCGCGTCCATGGACGTGAACCACCTCCCGCTGCTCCGGCACGTGGCGGCCACCGGCAAGCCGGTCCTTCTCTCCACCGGCATGGCCACACTCGGTGAAGTGGAGCGCGCGCTCGACATCCTGCGAGAGGGCGGACCAGTGGCGCTGCTGCACTGCGTCTCGGTCTATCCCTCGCCGCCTGACCTGATTCACCTGCGGCAGCTCGACACCTGGCGCCGGGCCTGCGGCGTGCCGGTTGGCTACAGCGACCACACCCTCGGCGTCGCCGTACCGCTGGCCGCCGTTGCGCTGGGTGCCTGCGTCATCGAGAAGCACTTTACCCTGGACCGGGCCATGGCAGGATGGGATCACGCCATTTCGGCTGATCCCGCCGAGCTGCGCAGTCTGGTGGACGGTGCGCGAGCGGTGCACGCGGCCATGGGCAGCAGCGTGCGTGTGGTGGGGCCGGAAGAGATGGAGAAGCGAAGGAGCTTCCGCCGCCAGATGGTGGCCGCGCGGGCGTTGCGAGCCGGCCAGCCCCTTCATGATGCAGATGTCGCCTTCAAGCGACCTGGTGCCGGCATTCAGCCGGATGAACTGTCCTATGCAGTGGGACGGCGCCTCACACGCGATGTCGCGCCCGACGAGGAGGTCACATGGGCCGACCTGGCGTGATGCCGCTTCGGGTGCTCCTGCTGGGTGATGGTGCGTGGGCCATTCGCGCGCTGGACCAGCTGCACCAGTCGCCCCATTCCGTCGTGGGACTCCTGCTTCGCGCTGCGCCGAGCGAACCCACGCTCGGCGCGCGGGCGGCGCACCTGGGGATACCGCTGCTGCAGCCGGCGAGCATCAATGCGCCGGACACGGTGCTGGCCATCCGGGAGCTGCGGCCCGATCTCCTGCTTTCGATCGCATATAACCAGATCCTGCGCGCGCCGGTGCGGGCGGTGGCGGCCTGCGGGGCGCTCAATATCCACGCGGGAAAGCTGCCGTGGTATCGCGGCCGGAACGTCATTAACTGGGCACTCATCAATGGCGAAACCGAGATCGGCGTGACCGCGCACTTCATGGACGACGGCATCGACACCGGTGACATCGTCCTGCAGCGCACCCTCGCGATCGGCTGGCGCGATACGTACGGCGACGTGCTGGCCCGCGTCGTCGACGTCGTGCCCGGCCTGGTGCGCGAGGCGCTCGACCTGATCGCCGCCGGCGATCCGCCTCGCCGGCAGCAGCGTCACTTGCCGGGCAGCTACTTCGGCGGCCGGGACGAAGGCGATGAATGGCTCGACTGGACCGGGTCCAGTGCCACGCTTCATAACAAGATCCGGGCGATCACGCATCCAGGCCCCGGTGCGCGAACGGAGCTTCGTGGCCAGCGTGTCACCATCTGGCGGGCGTTTTACGACCCCGAGTGGCCCCGCTACATCGCCACGCCGGGCCAGGTCGTCGGGCGGGACGACTGGGGCGTCCTCGTCAAGACCGGTGACGCAACGATCCGCCTCGAGCGCGTGGCGCTGGGCACTGGTGAGGAAATCGTGCCGCAGTGGCCGGTTGGCACCCGGCTGGAACCGAATCGCGTGCTGGCAACGCTGGCGCGAGAGCACACAGCTGCTCCGGGGGTACCGGTATGAGTTGGCCCCAGGCTGAACATCGCATTCCGGGCGCGTGCGTGGATGGCGCCACGTCCATTCGCGCTGCCGTGCGGCGGCTTGACCAGGCCGGGACCGGCGCGCTGCTCGTCCTGGATGATGACAGCTTCCTGCGCGGCGTACTGACCGATGGCGACATCCGCAGAGCCATCCTCCGCGGCGTGTCGTTTGACGCACCTGTGGCGGACATCGCCAACAGCACGCCGCTGGTCGCCGGCGATGCGGTCACGCGGCAGGAGGCCCTGCACCTCATGGATCGGGGCCGCGATTACCAGGTGAACCAGTTGCCCCTGGTGGACTCGTCGGGCCGCGCCGTGGGCCTCCTGCTGCGGCGCGACATCGTTACCGATGATGAACTGGACCTCTCGGCCCTGATCATGGCCGGCGGCTTCGGTACCCGGATGCTGCCCCTCACCGAGCTGGTCCCCAAGCCGATGCTGCCGGTCCAGGATCGCCCGCTACTCGAGTGGACGCTCGCGCGGCTCCGGAACGCCGGCATCCAGGACGTCGCCATCAGCACCCATCACCTCGCCGACCGCATTTCCTCTCACTTCGGCGATGGGGCTGACCTCGGTGTCGCCCTGAGGTACGTGCATGAGTTCGTGCCCCTGGGCACGGCCGGCGCACTGCGGCTGATCGACGACGTGGACCGGCCCATGCTGGTCGTCAACGGCGACATCCTGACCGGCGTGCCCTTCGCCGACATGCTGGCGTTTCACCGCCAGCAGGGCGTGGGACTCACAGTCGGGGTCCGGCGATGCGAGCTCCGGCTCCCCTACGGCGTGCTGGAACTCGACGGGGTACAGGTGCGCTCGGTGCGCGAAAAGCCGGCGCAGGGCCATTGGGTCAACGCCGGCATCTACATGGTTGACCCGTGGGTGCGCGGCCGCATTCCCCCGGGCCGCCGCTACGACATGACCGACCTGATCGCGGACCTCCTCGCCGACGGCGAGGCGGTGGCGGGATTTCCCATTCTCGAATACTGGATCGACGTTGGCCAGCCGGCCGATTACATCCGGGCACATGCGGACCTCGCAGCACTGGAGGCGGTTTCATGAAAGTCCTCGTCACCGGTGGCGCGGGCTACGTCGGTTCGACGCTGACCCCCACCCTCCTTGCCGCCGGCCACCAGGTCCGGGTGTTCGACAGTCTGCTGTACGGCAGCGATCCCCTGCTCGGCGTGTGGTCGGAACCGGGGTTTCGATTCACGCACGGCGACGTGCGTGACCGAGAGGCCGTGGCGGAAGTCCTTCAGGGCGCGGAAGCAGTGGTGCATCTGGCGGCAGTGGTGGGCGACCCTGCCTGCGCGCGCGAGCCCGGCCTGGCACGTGCCGTCAACCTCGACGCGTCCATCAACCTGATCGACCTGGCCCAGCGGGCTGGTGTCGCCCGGTTCATCTTCGCGTCCACCTGCAGCAACTATGGCCGCATGCCGGATGAGAACGGGCTGGTGGACGAGAATTCACCGCTTGCGCCGGTGTCGCTCTACGCTGAGACCAAGGTGGCGGTGGAACGCGCACTCTTCGACCGGCGGGGCGGTGGCATGGCGGTCACGGCCCTCCGCTTCGCGACCGTCTTCGGCGTGTCGCCCCGGATGCGGTACGACCTCACGGTCAACGAATTCACCCGGTCCATGATTCTGGATCGCCACCTGGTGGTATTCGGTGGGCAGTTCTGGCGGCCCTACGTGCATGTGCGGGACGTGGCGCGCGCTGTGGGGCTGGTGCTCGCCGCCCCGGCAAACCGGGTGGAACGGGACGTCTTTAATGTGGGCGACACCGAGCAGAACTATCAGAAGCGGCGCCTGGTCGAGCTGATCCGTCCCTACGCGCCTGATGCCGTGGTGGAACAGGTCCACCGCGAGGAAGATCCGCGCGACTACCGCGTCTCCTTTGAGAAGATCCAGCGGCGGCTGGGCTTCCGCATCACCAGAACGGTGACCGATGGCATCGCCGAGGTGGCGCGCCTGGTGGAAGCCGGAGCCTCGAACAAGCCGTCCGCGGCGCCGGTGCCGGCATGACTACGCCCGCTCTTGCCCCAGCCACGGCGCCCAGCAAGGCGCCCTTCATCCCCCTCTGCGTGCCCGCAATCCGGGGCAACGAGTGGGCGTATGTGCGGGAGTGCCTCGACACAGGGTGGGTCTCGTCCGCTGGCAGCTTTGTCGAGCGTTTCGAGCGTGAGCTCGCGGCAGAGGCCGGCGCGGCCCACGGGGTCGCGACGGTCAATGGCACCGCGGCGCTGCATGTCGCGCTCCTGCTGGCCGGCGTCGAGCCGGGCGACGAAGTCATCGTTTCCGACCTCACGTTCATCGCGCCGGCCAACGCCGTTCGCTACGCGGGCGCGTGGCCCGTGTTCATCGATGCGGAGCCGGCGTATTTCCAGATGGACGTGGACCGCCTGCAGGAGTTCCTTCGCCAGCGCTGCATCTTCGGCCACGGCGAGCTCCACAACCGGGCCACCGGCCGGCGGGTCCGCGCGCTCCTGCCGGTGCACATTCTCGGCCACCCCGTGAACATGGATCCCCTCCTCGAGCTGGCGCGGGAATTCGGTCTCCCCGTGATCGAGGATGCCACCGAGAGTCTCGGCGCCCGCTACCAGGGCCGCCCGGTGGGAAGCCTGGGCGACATCGGCTGCTTCAGCTTCAACGGCAACAAGTTGATCACGACCGGCGGTGGTGGCATGCTCGTCACCAATGACGCCGGTCTCGCGGAGCGGGCGCGGTACCTCACGACCCAGGCCAAGGACGACGCCGTGGAGTACGTCCACGGCGCGGTGGGCTTCAACTACCGGCTCACCAACCTGCAGGCAGCGATGGGCTCGGCGCAGCTCGAGCAGCTGGATCCGTTCCTCGCCGCCAAGCGCACCATCGCCGCGCGCTACGACTCGGGGTTCGCCGGGCTCCCAGCGATCCGGCCGATGGCAGAAGCGCTTTGGGCCCGCAGTGCGTGGTGGATGTACACCGTCCTGCTGGATCAAGCGGAGTGCGGG
The DNA here is from genome assembly GCA_035700175.1 of Gemmatimonadales bacterium. Taxonomy (GTDB): domain Bacteria; phylum Gemmatimonadota; class Gemmatimonadetes; order Gemmatimonadales; family GWC2-71-9; genus CAMLHP01. The sequence goes on from DASSOW010000084.1 coordinate 5,414, forward strand.
ATGGACTCGCGCGCACTCATGCGGGCGCTGGCGGAGCGCGAGATCCAGACCCGGCCGCTCTGGCAGCCGCTGCACCGCTCACCGGCGCACGCCGGCTCACCGCCGACCG
>DASSOW010000085.1:0-4857 GCA_035700175.1 Gemmatimonadales bacterium
TGGCATGGGCCCGGCATGCCACCGGATCGAGCGCCAGTGCCCGCGGCACCGCCGCGATCATCTCCGCCTCATCGGCGCAGAGAATACCGGTCACCCCGTCGCGAATCAGTTCCGGCGCAGACCCGCGCTCCAGCGCAATCACCGGAGTCCCGCGGGCGGCAGCTTCCATGATCACGAGACCGAACGGCTCCTCCCACGGCGAAGGGAATAGCACGACCCCGGCATGGCCGATCAGGTCGTCCTTTTCTTCGCCACTGACCTCTCCCACGAACTTGGCCAGGTTCCTGATGGAGAGCACCAGAGGACGAACGACTGCGTCGAAGTAGGCCTGTTCTTCGGAGGTGACCCGCAGCGCCATCATCAGGGGAACCCCAGCCCCTTGCGCAATGCGGATCGCGGCATCTGGCCCCTTCTCCCAATGGCAGCGGCCGAGGAAAGCGGCGTACCCCTGCTTTTTCTCCGCTGGGTAGAACGGTGCGGCGGTCACGTCGACCGGGTTGAAAATGACCCCGGCGAAGCGAATCTGCTCCCCAGCCCCGTACCGGGACGCTGCGTGGATAAAGAGATCGCGCTGGCGGGCGCTGATCGCGATGAAGTGATCCCCGCGCCGGCTCATGCCACGGTACGCCGCCACCGCCGCACCGGTGGCCGGGCCGTGGATCGTGCGCACGACCGGAATCGGAAAGCCTCCGCGCGGCGCATAATCGGTATGATCGTGAATCAGGTCCGCCCCGAGGGCGAGCGCATGCCGGTACGCCTCACGGCCGGTCTCCACCACGTGCCGGCGCTTTTGCGCTTCGGTCAAGTTCAGTCCGACCGGTCGCGCGATGGTTTCAATCTGGTGAGCTCGCGTGTGCGATCCCGCGGGGGCGCAGAGGATAACCTCCGCTCCAGCATCGAGCAGTCCCTCGGTCAGATCAAAGACAACGCGCTCAATGCCGCCGTAGCCGATCGGAGGGATCGGGAACCAGGGTGGAGCAATCTCGACAATGCGCATCCGGAACCCTCACAGAAGTATGTAAATCGTATGAGCTGGATCCGGCTGGCCACGGCCATTGATCCCGCTCATCCTATCGCAGCGGACCGCGGTGCATCGGTCGACTACGGACGCCGGACGCGGACATGTGTGATCAGGGAAGCGGCGGGCTGGCCAAAACGCTCCACCGCGAGGCGTGGCCATGCTCTGGCCGGTCGTAAAAGCGACGATCATCCGCGTACGAATGCGCGCCCCGCGTGCCCATCAACACCGTACCCGGATCGGAGGTTGACCAGGGAGAAGGAGTGCCGATTGTCCGCGAATGGAGCAGCATCATGAACGGCACGCCCGCACCAGGCAATCGACCTGGAAGTGGGCCGCCGACGCGAAGGAGCGGTCAGCGCTGCCGGACGATGATCGCCGCGCCCAGGCATTTGCCCAACCGGAGCAGGACGCCACCCAGCACTTGATCCGGGATCACTCCACGTCAGCTCTGCTTCAGCTCGCCGTCCTCGGTGCCCCGATCACCGAGTGAGAGCGGCGCGTGCGCGACGACCGGCAGTCGTTTTCCATCCCGTGCGCCCACCGGTACACCTCGTCGGGAGATGCCCCGAGCGAGATGCGCCAGCAGCGGCCACACGGTCAGGCGACCACCGTCGTGCGGCTCCCCACCGTGGTAGTCGCCGTATCTTCTCCGCAGACGTAGTTGACCGTGAGCGCGATGAGCACCACCTCGATGATCATCGCCCGCGCCTCCGGGAGATGAGCTTCCTGGGCGATCCGAACCTCCGCCTTGCTTAGGCCGGATCGCTGCACGTGGCGGTCGCAGCCACTGATGCGGAGGCCTGCAGTTGAGCGCGGGCCTTATGTGAAGGACCCGGCCACGACAGGCTCCCGACTGAGGCTGGCATCCCGCCCATCAGTGATGGCCAATTCGATCGGTGCGGTCACCCGGCGCGCTCAACCGACATCTCAGTGCCAGCGGCCTCCCGGTTGGCATCCGGGAGATTACCGTGACCGATACCTTGATCTTTGCGTGGCGCGTCAACGGCCGCGCCGAGATACGGGCCCGGCTCGCCGCCCTTCGCGGGGCGAGCATCGTGTTCCCGCTCGCCGATGGAGGTGAGTCTCCGTAACACGCTCGCGCCTCCTTCGGGTGATCCATGAAAGAATGGACACGTCGGGAGGCCCGGGACTGTGGATACCGAAAACGGAGTAAAACGAAGCAACGGCGCTGACGGGCAGGGGGTGACGCTCAGCGTTTACCTGCGAATCGCGCCCGGGCGTGAGCCTGAGTTCGAGAAGTACCTTGAGGGCATCACGGCAGCGGCCGAGGAATTCCCCGGGCTCATCGATGCACGGGGGTATCGGCCGCGTCGAGGACGGGGCGACTACCGTGTCGTGCTGCGGTTCGAGAGCGAGGAGAGTCTCCAGCGCTGGCGGGACTCGGACGAGCGCCGGTACTGGGCCGAGCGCGCCGACGACCTGGCAGAGAACAGGCTGCGCCTCATCGACATCACTGGGACCGCCCAGGATCAACCCCTCTCTCTCGTCCTGAGCCCCATCGAGGAGTTCGTCCGCTCGATTGTCTCCGGCATCGGACTGCTCTTGCTGGGCACGGTCTTGGCGCTGGTAGCAGCAAATACCCGTCTTGCGGACGACTACGAGACCTTTTGGACGACCGCAGTACAGATCGGCTCCAAGGACTACAACATCACAACATCGCTGCGGCACTGGGTGAACGACGGCCTGATGGCGCTCTTCTTCTTCCTGCTCGGGATCGAGATCAAGCGCGAGATCCTCGTCGGCGAGCTGCGCCACATGCGTCAGGCCGCGCTGCCGATCGCGGCGGCCATTGGGGGCGCGATCGTGCCAGCGGTCACCTACCTCGCGTTCAACCATGGCGGAGGCGGAGAGCACGGCTGGGGCGTCCCGATCGGAACGGACACTGCGTTCGCGCTCGGGATTCTTAGCCTCTTCAGGTCGAAAGTGCGGCCGGTACTCTTGGTCTTCCTGACCGCGGCCACGATCGTTGACGATATCCTTGCCGTCGGTGTGATCGCCATCTTCTACACCGACGAGCTCAACTGGCGGGCAGGCGTGGTGGCAGTCGCCTTGCTCGCTCTTATGGGACTTGCTAACCGGGCCGGCGTCCATCGCTGGGCGACCTACGCGGTCCTCGGGCTTGGTGTCTGGCTGGCCGTCTTCGAGTCCGGCGTACATGGCACGATCGCCGGCGTGGCGTTGGCGCTGGTCATCCCCGCCCGCTCCTGGATCAACCCAACTGAGTTCCTCCGTCGGGCGCGAAATCTGCTGGACGAGTTCGAGCGCTGGGGTACGCGGCCCGGCAGCGTTCTCAGCAATAATCATCAGCAACATGTGATCGAGCGGCTCGAGCGGGTCTGCGAGGACGCTGAGACGCCGATGACCCACCTCGAGCACGGCCTCAGCCCGTGGGTTTCCTTCATAGTGCTTCCAATTTTCGCCTTTGCTAATGCCGGGATCCCGCTGCGGAGCGGGCTGGGCGAAGCGTTCGGTAGCGCGGTGACCTGGGGGGTGATCGCCGGATTGGTGATCGGCAAGCCGCTGGGCATCACGCTCTTCACCTGGCTGGCCGTGCGAACGAACATCGCCTTTCTACCCAAAGCGATTGATTTCCGCCAGATTGGCGGTGTCGCCTGCCTGAGCGGTATCGGCTTCACGATGTCCCTCTTCATCGCAGAGCTGGCGTTTACGGAGGGCGGGAATGCGCACCTGGCGCGGGTGGGCGTCCTCTTCGGCTCGGCGATCTCGGGCACGATCGGGTACCTCATCCTGAACAACGTGCTTCCACAGCCAACCCCCGGCGAGCCAGCGACAGACGCTTTGCCGGAGCGCGAGACCGAGCCGGTCACCACCGAACGCCCCGTCTGATACGAGAGTCTCCACCCGGAACAGACATGGCAAATGGGATGGGTACCGACTGGAAAACAGCCGCCGAGTCCCCTCAAGAAGTTCCGGCGGTGGCGTCGAACACTACCGTGGAGCTGTACAGCGGGGGTCGGGGCCCTGAACCATGCCGTGCTGCGATGCTCACCCCAGCCGAGGGCGCCGCAACGTCATTTTGGAGAAGGCGATCTGACCGGAACCACGCCGAGTCCTCCGCACTAGGCCGTTTACGAAGTCATCCACGCTATGAGCTCGGCGGCGACCGGGCGACGAATGTCGGGCCTCTGAGGCACGAGGAAGGTCCGTCCACTGACCTCGTCGTGGTCATGGTCGAGTGAGCAGTCATCCATCCAGCGGTAATTCGTCGGCCGGCCCACGCCCAGCTGCGCGGCGGCGGAGTTGATGCCACCATTGTCCGCGCGATTCTCATTCCGAGCGCAATGGCGTTGCTCGGCGATTGGGACGAGGAGGAGGATTGTCATGGCCGGAGTCTCGTGCGATGTCCGTCCGCTGAAAAGCGCGGCGCCCACGGCACAATCCCCAAACGCCAAGGTGTGCTGCGTCGTGTGGTCCCCGCTGTGGCATCCGGGTATCCGCTCGGCAACGGTGGGCCAGGCATCCACGGCACCTACGAATCCCACCGTACCCCGGTGGCGTTCGCCCTGCGAGAGGCCAGGGCGCCCCGTCGCTTTCCCGGCAGCCCAGGATATTTACGGCGCAGCTACCGTGACAACTGGTCACCCTTGCCCCCGCCCGCACCAGTCTGCCTCCAGACGGCCGAGCGCGCAGCCAGCGCTTCACGGGTGATCATGCCGCGACGCCGGCCGCAGCCAAAGCGCGCTGCGCCCGCCCGACGTCGTCTTGATCGCGGTGCTAGGCTAAACGTGCTTGACTTCTTCCCCAGATACCCAGCGAGTCTCGTCTTGGGGCCTATGACTGTCGTCCTTGACAGC
>DASSOW010000086.1:0-3862 GCA_035700175.1 Gemmatimonadales bacterium
GGAGTGAGCTCATCTCCCGTGCCCGCGATGCCGTGCGTCAGCATCTCGGGGGCCGAGCACCGGAGCTGGCCATCGTGCTTGGCTCCGGACTCGGCCACCTCGCCGAACGGGTGACGGGTGCCGTGCACATCTCCTACGATCGCATACCGGGATTTCCCCTGCCGACGGTCAAGGGACACGCGGGTGAGCTGGTGGCGGGAAACTTCGCCGGCCGCGCGGTCATCATGCAGAGCGGCAGGTTCCACATGTACGAGGGTCACTCCGCGGACCTCAGTGCGCTGCCGGTCCGGGTGTTCGCCGAGCTGGGAGTGAAGACCCTCATCGTGACCAACGCCGCGGGCGGGGTTCGGCGGAGCTTCACGCCCGGCACGCTGATGCTCATCGCGGACCATCTCAATCTCACCGGTCGCAACGCGCTCGTGGGCGAGGCGCTGCCAGGGGAAGAGCGTTTCCCCGACATGTCTGATGCCTACGACGCCGAGCTGCGAAGGCTGGCGCGACGGGTGGCGAAGCAGCGCGGCGTGCCCCTCGAAGAAGGAATCTACGCCGGACTGCTCGGTCCCAATTACGAGACGCCGGCGGAAGTCCGCATGCTCGGGGCCCTTGGAGCCGACGCCGTCGGCATGTCCACCGTGATCGAGGTCGTCGCGGCCCGCGCGCGGGGCGTTCGCTGTCTTGGCATTTCCACCGTCACCAATGCGGCCGCCGGCATCAGTGAGCAGCCGCTGTCACACGCCGAAGTGATGGAGGCGGCGGATCGGGTGAAAGATCATCTTGGTGCCCTGGTGGAGGGCGTGGTGGCCGGTGCTGGCTGACGGGGTGGATCGTCAGTGTGCGGGGACGGCGTGGTTGAGGGGCGGGTGGCCGCGCCCGAGTGCTGGAGCGGCCTGCATGGCACGGTTCACATAGCGAAGGGACTCTTCCACCGCCTGCACCAGCGGCGCGCCCAGTGCGAGCTGCGCCGTGATGGCAGCAGACAGCGTGCAGCCGGTGCCATGCGCGCCGGGAATGTTGAGGCGGGGACGAGTGAACCGGCGGGTCTGGTCAGCGGTGACCAGAACATCGGTGACGATGTCGCCATCGAGATGCCCGCCCTTGACCAGTGCGGCCCGGGCACCGAGGGCCACCAGCGCGCGCCCCGCGCGTTCCATGGATGCCGCATCACGCACTTCGTGGCCCAGGAGAATCTCGGCTTCGTCCAGGTTGGGGGTGACCAGCGCGGCGAGCGGCAGCAAGTCGTCGCGCAGGATGGTCTCGGCCTCCGTGCTGAGGAGCCGGTCACCCGACGACGCCACCATGACGGGGTCTACCACGAGCGCCGGCCACTTCTGCTCGCGCGCCACGCGCACCACCACGGCGACCAGCTCGGCCTCCGCCAGCATCCCGGTCTTGACGGCATCGGGAGGCAGGTCGGGGATCAGCGAGTCGAGCTGCGCAAGCAGGAAGCCGGGAGGGACCGGATGCACCCCCCGGACCCCCATGGTGTTCTGCGCCGTAAGCGCCGTGATGGCGGTGGTGCCGTGCACGCCGAACTGGTGAAAGGTCTTGAGGTCGGCCTGGATGCCTGCGCCGCCGCCCGAATCTGACCCGGCGATGGTCATCGCGATCTTCACGGTTGCTGCACCTCCTTGGGCGCTGGCGGCATGGCCCGGAGCCGGCTGCGGAGCGTGTTGTACGCCGACAGGTCCGAGCGGCCATTGCGCACGGCGGCCTTTGCGCCGGGGACTTCCTCAATGTAGCGGTCCACGTTGCTCAACCGTTCTGACGTGGCGGGATGCGAGGAGAACCACAGTTCCACCTTGCTGGGTTCCCGTTGTTGCAACGCTTCGAGCGTCTGGAACTCTCGCTTGAGACCCTCGGGATCGATGTTGGCCTCCGTGGTATAGATCACCGCCATGGAGTCGGCTTCGCGCTCGTCGTCGCGCGAGAATTTGGCAAAGATGGCGCCACCCGCAAGGTTGACGGCGAGCGCCTCGAGGTCGCTGGGCTGGCGACCGAGCAGTACGTACGCGAGCGTCAGGCCGGTGTTGGCCGCGCCGACCTGGCCCATCTGCTCGGCGGAATGACGCAGGTCCACGTGGCCAATCTCATGGGCCAGCGCGCCGGCAAACTCATCCCAGTGGTCGGCCCGCTCGATCAGGCCTCGGAACACGTACACATGGCCACCCGGCAGCGCGAAGGCGTTCACCTGGTCCGAATTGATGACCGAGAAGGACCAGTCCAGGTCCTTGCGGCGCACGACCCGCCGGAGCGGCGCGACCGAGCTGCCCAGCGCAGACGTCACCGCGCCGTCGTGAATCACCGGCATGGTGCGCTCGACCTCGGCAGCGGCCTCGTTGCCGGTCTGGACTTCCTGCTGCACGCTGGGCGTGCAGGACAGTGACAGCGAAAGGACGGACAGGGCACATGCAGAATGAAGGAATCGCGGCATGAGCAGCTCCCTGATCTCAACGGTTCGTGACCTCAGGCTCAAGCGCGGACGGGAACGCCGTGGCCTGGCGCTTGCCGAAGGGGTGCGGCTGGTCGAGGAGGCGCATGCTGCTGGCCTCGACTTCCGCGGGGTACTGGTTGGCCCCGCACTCGAGGCGACCGCGCGCGGCAAGTCGCTGAAGGCCGCGCTGGCAGCCTCGGGTGTGCAGATGCACGAGGTGTCGTCGGATGCCCTGAGTGAGCTGGCCGATACCGAGCACCCTCAGGGAATCATTGCGGTTATTGCACCGCCGCGCTGGAGTCTGGATCACATCACGGTGAGGCCTCATGACACGCTTCTGGTGCTGGACGGCGTGCAGGATCCCGGGAACGTGGGCACCATCATCCGCACGGCCTTCAGCCTGGGCGCGCTGGGTGTGATCGCCCTGCCCGGCACCGCTGACCTGACCAATGCCAAAGTGCTGCGCTCGGCGATGGGAGCAAGCTTCCGCCTGCCCGCCGTGGTGGCCGGCGCGGCGGACTTCCTCACCTGGGCCAGGTCGCACGCTGTGAGCGTCTGGGTTACCGCCGCCGATGGCGAGCCGGTGCACGATGCGTCGAGGACAGGCCCGCTCGCGCTGGTCCTCGGCAATGAGGGAGCCGGCGTTTCTGAAGAGCTGCGCAAGGCGGCGAGTCGAGCCGTTGCCATCCCGCTTGCTGAAGGCGCCGAGTCACTCAACGTGGCGGCGGCAGCGGCGATTCTTCTTTATGAGGTGAAGCGTGACTGAGCTGCCCCGGTGGTTTCTTGCCGCACTTGCCGGCGTGCTGGGACTGGTGCTCGGCAGTTTTCTCAACGTCTGCATCGTCCGCTGGGGTGCCGAGCCCAAGCAGTCGGTGGTGCGGCCGCGCTCCCGCTGCCCACGCTGCGGCGCCTCGCTCAGGCCGTGGGATAATATTCCGGTGGTCTCCTGGCTCGTACTGGGTGGGAAGTGCCGCTCCTGCGGGATGCCGATCTCGATCATGTATCCGCTGGTGGAGTTGGGCTCGGGAATCATCTGGGCGGCAATGGCGTGGAACTTCGGCGTCACACTGCATGCGCTGAGCGGCGCGCTGTTCTTCACCATCCTGCTGGGGATCGCGCTTACCGATTTCCGTAACTACATCATCCCGGATGAATTCACCCTTGGCGGCCTGGGCATTGGCCTCCTGCTGGCGCTTGCAGCGGGGTTGCATCCGTTGCTCATGGCGCTCCTCGGTGCCGCGGTTGGTTTCGGGACCCTCTGGCTGGTGGGTTGGGTCGGCACGATGGTGGCGAAGAAGGAGGCCATGGGCGGCGGCGACATCAAGATGATGGCGATGGTGGGCGCCTTCTGTGGCTGGACCGGGGTGCTGCTCACCATCTTTCTCGGCGCCGTCGCCGCCTTGCTGATCTTCATTCCGATCCTGCTCGCCC
>DASSOW010000087.1:0-4399 GCA_035700175.1 Gemmatimonadales bacterium
GCCGGCACGCTCCAACGCCTTCACGGCGTCAGCACCACCAGGCGGCACGAGGACATAGGCATGGTCGAGCTCGAGGCGAACATCCTGGGCCGCGAGCGCTGGGCTCGTTGCCGAGAGCAGGAGGAGGGCGCCGAGGAGCGACAGGCGACGATCAGTCATAAGTCCGTTGCTGTGAATGCCGCGGCGTTGTCCGCGGCCCATTGCCGGAAGGTGCGTGGTGGTGAGCCGAGGATCTCGGCTGCCGCAGACGACACGAAGGCCGCATGACCAAGCGTCGCGTGCCAGGCACTGAGCAGCATCTCGGCAACGCCAGGAGGCCAGGTGCCTGCCGTCTCGCGCCGGAACTCGTCCGGCGACATCTCCTCGAAGTGGAGCGGGCGGCCAAGGACTTCACCGATCGCCTGCACCTGCGCTGCCTGGCTCAGCGACTCGAGGCCGGTAAGCACGTAGTCGTCGCGCGCATGCTTCGCGTCAAGCAGCACCCGTGCGGCTACGCTCGCGATGTCTCGTTCGTCAACCGGCGCGGTCTCGGCAGCCGCGTGCGGCCAGCGCACCACGTCGCCCTTCCGGATCTGTGGCGCCCACCAGTGGAGCGCGTTGGAGGCGAACATTCCCGGCCGCAGAATCGCCACGTCCAGCTCGCTGGCGGCAAGCAGTCGCTCCACCTCCGCGTGCAGGTCCCGCATCGGATTCGGCTGCTGGAAGAACGGATGCGGGGTCCGGAAGGGCGCTGAGAGATAGACGACGCGCCGAGGCTTCGGTGAGCGATGCGACGCGAGCCGGGCGATGACCGCCGGCGCCGTCGCCGCTGGCGCGGTCCAGACGAGAAACACCGTGGTGACAGCTTCCAACGCCGAGTCCAGCGACGCGGGGAGGGTCAAGTCGCCCGGCGCAACCTCCACACCGGTGGGGAGCGCCGCGCGTTCGGGCTGGCGTGTGAGCGCGCGCACGGATGCGCCGGCGCGCAACAGCTCGTCCACCACGAGGTGCCCGATCTGGCCCGTCGCGCCCGTTACGAGAATCATGTCCTGGTGTGATGGTTTCACGAGCGGACCGAATACATCCGAATCTCCAGGCCACCGTCATCCTGGGTCGCGGTGCCAATGATGAAAAATGAAGGACGCGGCATGCCTCTCCCTCGCACGCTCCAAACGAGCTAGCGGTGGGCTGAGGTGAGAGGCCGGCAGCGGCCGCGCCAGCCGGCAAGTGTGTCGGTCTTCCATGGACTCGCGATGTCGCAATCGAGCCGAAGCGGTGTGCCGAGATTGGTCCATCCATCCCACAGAAGCTGCCATTGGGCAGGCTCGCCTGGCTGGGCCGCGAAGGTGCAGATGCGCCAGTGCCGATGCCAGTCCGGTGACTCGCCGACGAACGAGATCCAGGCTTCCCAGTGGCGCTGGGCAGCTGCGGTGAAGGCGCCGAAGCTGTCCGTACGTACGGAATGCCCGCTTGCGCCACACGCAATCGGTGGCGCGGAGACGCCGTACTTCACGGGTTCTACGATCACATCAGCGCCGGTGAGGGCTTTCCCGTCGACCATGAGTTCTCCTCGCAGGTCGGGTGTATCAGGCACACGATTCGGAATCGGCAGGCAACCGGTCGTGAGGACGAGCAGCAGCTCGAAGAGTGACGCGGCCAGCGACGAATGAGTCGGCATGGGCATCCATGATGGGGCGTAAACCTGCTTGGTGCTGCCGTAGCTCCTTTTATCCGCAGATTACGCAGATTGCTCCAATGACGGCGAGATTCGGAGCGATCTGCGAAATCTGTGCATGTACTTTCCGACCAGCCTTGCATGCCGGACACCGGGTAAAGTCTCGCCTCATCCGTCGCCCGACCCACGATTCCCGTCACGGCGCTCTTGTGGCGCTGGGTCCTCGGCCAGCGCACGCTTGAGCAGCGCGATCTGGCCGGCATGATAGGCGTTGTGCTGGGTGACGCCGATGAACTGCATATACGCCGTCCACGGCGACTCGGCAACCAGGAGTTCATCCAGCCGCTCGGCGGGAAACTTCCGCACCGCGTCGCGCAGCTGGTGGCTCAGTCGCTTGAGTCCGGCAATCGTCTCCTGCCAGTTCGCTTCCGTCGGTGCAGGGCAGGGAGGCCACCCTTCATCGGGCAGCAGCCCGCGACCGTCGCCCGCCATGCGCCGAAGCACCAGGGAATAGTCGCTGGTGAGATGGAGCACGAGCTCCCAGATGCTGTGCGCACCCGGGATGGGGTGGCTGGCAGCCTGCTCCGCTGAAACATCGGCCAGGAGTTCCAGCACCGCAGGCCCGTGCCACGCCTCACCTTCGAGGATGCGGCGGAGCTGGTCGGTGAGACGAATGGTGTCGTAAGTCATAAGTCGTATGTCGTAAGGGAACATCACGGCGAGCCATGATGCGGCGACGCCATCGAGTCCGCTCGGCTAGGACGAGGACGTCGTGCGGCTCGCCATCATGCCGAGCTCGAAATGCGGGCGGTCCTGGGGCCCGTCCCTGAACGTGCACACCAGCACGTAGGTACGCCCAGGCAGGAGGTCGGCGAGGAGGGTGCCGGAGGACGTCACGCCGGGCCTGGCCATGAGGACGCCGAGGGTTTGGTCCACGGCTGCTTCCGGGCTTCCCGTGACCTTCACGCTGTCAAAGAGCTGGGCCATGTTGAGGCCAGGCTTGAGCAGCAGGACGAACGCTTCGTGCCGCACCTTGCCCACGTTCTCGAGCCGGAAGGCGGTGGCGCCGGGTCGGAGGGAGTCCGGCAGCACGAAGGCGTAGTCGTGGGCCATGATGGTAATCGTCTGGGGCTGGCTCGCGGCAGGCGGCGGACTGCAGCTGGTCAGGCCGAGCAGCAACATGACAGGAATCGCGACAGGAATCGCGAGAGGGGAGCTGACGGGCGAGCTGGTACCTGCCATGACCTGGCCTCCATGGGTTCGTGGATAACGCCGACTTGCCCGCAAGATTACCAGAATTGTCCGCAGATTTCGCAGATTACGCAGATTGATCGCGCTGATCAACAGACGACCACAACTCACCCATTCCTTCGCTGCGCTGAGGCACGCCTGCCTATCCCGTCTACCCCGGCCCCATCAGTGCCTTCCGAAAGAACGCCAGGGCATCTGCATTGAGCTTCGCATGCACCGCCATCCGATCTACGCCGGAGGGATCCCGGCAGATCGCCGGTGCTTCCTTGTCGAGTTCCGCCGAGCAGGGTGACAGGAACACATAGTGGCCGGCGGCGGGGATCATCCTGATGCCAGCGAGCGTGCTGATCAATGGCGCGATGTGCAGGACGTTATCCCTGGGCAGCAGGACCTCATCCCGTTCCCCGTAGTACAAGAATACGGGGTGCTTGATCGAGGAGAGGCCGCTGCTGTCAAAAACCAGGCTTTGCGGCGCCATGACGAACGCCGCCTTGATGCGCGGGTCCGCCATGTTGCCCCAGCGGTGCAGTTGCCCCTGCATCGCAGACAGGAACTGCCGAGGGGTCTCGCCCGGATGCTCCTTCGCAACCTGCGCCTCGACCTGCTTCACGCTGCCGCAGAAGTTGGGATCATCCGACGGCACCTTGCAGTGATCGAGGAAGCGGGTGAATTCCGGAACCGCGCCCATGAGCAGGAGACTGGTATAACCGCCGTTGGAAAAGCCCGCGACCCCGATTCGCCCCGGATCAATCAGGGCTTTCCAGAGCGAATCGCCGAGCAGCATGCTGATGGTGGCCTGGACCTGTATCGGCCGGCCGATCATCACCTCGGCGTGGCCGTCTCCGCTGTCGTCCAGGAAATTGTCCCTCGGGTGCCGCAGGGTGGCCACGACAAAGCCGTGCGATGCGAGATACACCGCCAGGTCGTGATGGCCCAGCTCGGAACCGCCGTGACCGTGGGAAATGACCACCAGCGGCTTTTGGCCGGCAGTGGGTGGCGCGTCGAGCACGGCGTGTACCTCATAGGGACCGCGCCAGGTGATTCCGGCCCTGCCAGTGGTGGGATAGAACACGTAGCCCGGCATGGTGCTGTCGCTCACCGGGTCGGTAATGCTGATAGTGTGGAAGCCGACTGCGGTGGGGGATTGGGCGAGTAACGTGATCGGCAGCGCAACAAGCAGCATGAGTGCCAGGGCATGGGGCATGAGACGTGGGGCCTGGGAGCTTGTTTGCCTCATGCCCCAAGCCTCACGCCCCAAGCCCCATCTCCCACGCCCCATGCCTCATGCCGCATATCTCACTCCCCCTGTGGCGACGACACCGTGAACCGGAACCCATCCGGGTCGCTGAGCCGGAAGATGCGGTAGCCGTGCGCGCTCATCGGCTCCGTATCGAGGGCTACGCCTTGCTCCTTGATGGATGCGGCGAGCGCGTCGATATCCTGCTGCGTGGTGATCCGGAGCGAGAGAGCCTCGCCCCTCGCTCTATCCATGCC
>DASSOW010000088.1:0-6561 GCA_035700175.1 Gemmatimonadales bacterium
CTGCCGGAGGCCTTGGCGGCGCTGCTGGTCCAGCGGGGTCACCACGAGGCCGAGGCGGCGCGGCACTACCTCCGTCCGGCCCTCGGCGCGCTCACCGATCCGGCGACTCTGGCCGGCATGGCCGAGGCGGTCGACGCCATCGTCACTACGGTGCGCGCCGGCGGCACCATCATGGTGCACGGCGACTATGACGTGGATGGCCAGTGCGCCACCGCGCTGCTCACCCGTGCGCTGCGAGCCGGTAGCGCAGACGTGGTGCCATTCGTGCCGCACCGGATGCGCGACGGCTACGATTTTGGAACCGCCGGTGTGGCCGCGGCGGCCGTGGCCGGAGTCTCGCTGATCGTGACCTGCGATTGCGGCATCACGGCAGTTGACGCGGTCGCCGCGGCGCGAGGGCAGGGGATGGAGGTCGTGGTCACCGACCATCACCTGCCGGGGCCGGCTCTACCTGATGCGACCGCGGTCGTGGATCCCCAGCGCGCTGACGACACTTCAGGACTCAGCCAGCTCTGCGGCACTGGCATTGCATTCAAGCTGGTCGAGGCGCTGATCCCCGCCCTCAATCTGCCGGCGAGCCTCCACCTTCACCTGCTCGATCTCGTTGCGCTCGCCACCGTGGCCGACGTCGTGCCGCTCACCGGCGAGAACCGGATCCTGGTCAAGCACGGACTCAAGGTGCTGGCGCGCAGCCGCTGGCCCGGCATCCGCGCGCTGGTCAAGTCGAGCGGGCTCGCCGGCAAGGAGATCCGGGCAGGCCACCTCGGCTACATCCTCGGGCCACGGCTCAACGCTGCCGGCCGCATCGGTGAAGCCATGGATGGCGTTCGGCTGCTGCTCAGCGACAACGACGCGGAAGCCGACGCGATCGCGGCCTCGCTCGGTGTGCTGAACGACCGTCGCCAGACGATGGACCAGCGGATTCTCGATGAAGCAGTGGAGCAGGTGGAACGCGAGATGGATCCCGATCGGGACGCCGCATTCGTGCTGAGTGGCGAGGACTGGCACGCGGGCGTGGTAGGCATCGTGGCGTCACGCATCGTGGAACGGTACGGCCGCCCCACGTTCCTGGTCGCATTTGATGGCGACGTCGGCAAGGGTTCCGGTCGCAGCATTTCAGCTTTTGACCTTCACTCCGCACTGCACGAGTGCGGGGCGCTGCTCGAGCGCTACGGCGGCCACCGGATGGCGGCTGGGCTCACCATCCGGCGCGAGAACCTGGCCGCATTCCGGGAGCGGTTCGCGGCGGTCGCACGCGAGCGCCTGCGACCGGAGGATCTGGGGCCGGAACAGCGGATCGATCTCGTGATCGCGCTCGAAGAAGCCACTGAAGAGCTGGAGCGCCTGAGCCGTCACCTGGAGCCCTGTGGCACCGGCAACCCCGCTCCAGTCTTCGGGGTGCGCGGCGCCCAACTCGCCTCGGCGCGGCGGGTGGGCAGCGGGCACCTCAAGGCGACGCTGCTGGAGGGGTTCACGCGGATCCCTGCCATCGGGTTCAATTGGGCCGACCGCGTCACCTGGCTGCCAACCGATCCGGTGGATGCCGCGTTCCGGCTCGAGATGAACGAATGGAACGGCAACTCCAGCCTGCAGGCCCGGCTCCTGGCGCTGGCACCGGCTGGTGCCGGGTGAGGGTGGTCGGCGGGGAGTTCGGCGGACGCCGGCTGGTGCCACCGGCTGACAGCCGGGTGCGGCCTACGGCCGACCGGGTGCGCGAGGCCTGGATGAGCATCCTCGCTGCTGACCTGCCAGGTGCGCGCGTGCTCGACCTTTTCGCCGGAAGCGGCGCGCTCGGGCTCGAGGCACTGTCTCGCGGCGCCGCCTCTGCTGTCTTCGTGGAGATCTCTCCGCGCTCGCTCGCGGCGTTGCGCACCAATATCGACGCGCTGGGTGCGGAAGCGCGCGCCGAGGTGCATCGCGCCGATGCCCTGCGCTTCGTCCAGGGGCTCTCGACCGGAGCGTACGACGTAGCCTTTGCCGATCCGCCGTATGGCACCGGGCTCGCGGAGCGCCTGGCGTCGGCCTTTCGCGCTGCCCCTTTTGCCGGCATTCTTTCGGTTGAACATTCCGCCGACGACCTGCTGCCGGGCGGCGAATCCCGCCGCTATGGTGACACTGCTCTCACCTTCTTCAGGGCGCCATGACCCGAATCGCCATCTACCCCGGTTCCTTCGACCCGCCGACACGCGGCCACGAGGATCTCGTGCGCCGGAGCCTGGCGCTTTGCGACCGGTTGATTGTCGCGGTGGCCACCAACAGCGCCAAGGAGCCGCTCTTCCCGGTGGACCAGCGGCTGGCGATGCTGCGGGAGAGCATTGGCGAGGATTCCCGTATCGAGTTCGAGAGCTTCGAGGGCTTGCTGGTCGAGTACGCCCAGGCCCGCGGTGCTACGATGGTCGTGCGGGGCCTGCGCGCCGTGAGCGACTTTGATTTCGAGTTCCAGATGGCACTCATGAACCGGCAGCTGAGCCACCGGCTCGAGACCGTCTTCCTGGTGCCGGCCGTCGATCTCACCTTCCTCAGCTCGAGCCTGGTGCGCGAAGTGGCGCGCTACGGCGGTGATGTGTCCCCCTTTGTCCATCCTGCGGTAGCGCGTGCCCTGGCCGCGCGATTCCAGACATGACCTTTCCCGAAGCCCTGCTGCGGCGCGCCGCCGGCCGCCGCGTCCGCGTCGCCTTTGCCGAGGCAGAAGACGCCCGCGTCGTGCTGGCGGTCGAGAAACTCGACGCCCTTGGCATCGTCGAGCCAGTCATGGTCGGTCCCGGCGCCGTCGATCCGACTGAGGATCCCCGGCGTCACCGGGTGGCGGAGCACCTGCGCACGCGGCGGCCGGATCGGGTGCGGGACGGTGTGGAGGCACTCGACCTCGCGGCGGACCCGCTCAACTTTGCCGCAGGGCTGGTGGCACTGGGTGAGGCCGACGCCTGCGTGGCCGGTGCGGTGCGCCCCAGCGCCGACGTGGTGCGCGCAGCGCTCTGGGCCATCGGCACGGCGCCCGGCATCAGCATTGCCAGCTCTGCGTTCTACATGGTCCTGGGTGAGCAGGTGTATACCTTCACGGACTGTGCGGTGATACCCGAGCCGACCTCGGAGCAGCTCGCGGAGATCGCGCTGGCAGCCGCGCGCGACCGTCACCGGGTGGTGGGCGACGATCCCCGGGTGGCATTTCTTTCCTACAGCACGGCGGGCAGCGCGGCAGGGCCCCGGGTGGACCGGGTGCGCGACGCCGCGGCGCGCTTCGCCGAACTTGCGCCTGGTGTTCCCTCGGACGGGGAACTGCAGGGGGACGCCGCGCTGGTGCCCGATGTCGCGGCGCGGAAATCGCCCGAGTCGCCGCTGCGCGGCCGCGCCAACATTCTTGTCTTTCCCGATCTCGATGCCGGCAACATCGCGTACAAGCTGGTGCAGCGGCTCGCCGGTGCCGCCGCCATCGGGCCCGTGCTGCAGGGGCTCGCGCGCCCCGTGTCAGACCTTTCCCGTGGTGCCAGCGTCGAGGATATTGTTCACGTGACGGCGCTCGTTGCGCTGCAGGCCGACCGTACCGAAGGAGTCTCGGCATGAGCTTTTCCGCATCCCGGCAGGACGACATCGCGG
This sequence comes from Gemmatimonadales bacterium, assembly GCA_035700175.1. GTDB lineage: Bacteria > Gemmatimonadota > Gemmatimonadetes > Gemmatimonadales > GWC2-71-9 > CAMLHP01. The sequence continues at coordinate 3,595 of DASSOW010000088.1, forward strand.
TGATCCGCTCCGAAGGGCAGCTCACCGTCAACAATCGCCAGGAACTCAAGACGCTGGTGGCCGAGCGGCTGGAGCAGGGCGACCGGCGCTTCGTGCTGGACTTCGGCGAGACCGGCTACATCGACTCCTCGGGGCTGGGCGCGCTGGTGACCATCGCCAAGCAGGTGCGCGAACGCGGTGGTGACTTGCGCCTCGGTGGCCTGAACGATGACCTGCGAGCTCTCTTCGAGCTGACCAAGCTCGACACCCTGTTCAGCATTTCGCCCTCGGCGAGCGAGGCGCTCGCCGGCTTCTGAGCGGCGCATGACCTCGCTCCGGCTCTGCGTCCGGCGGAGCAGCATGACCGACGAGACCGGGCCGGGCGCCCGGATCACGCTGCGCCTTCCCAGTGACGTGGCGTGCATCGAGGAGGCCGTCGCCCTGCTCACCTATCATTGCCTGGGTGGCGGCGGCGACCGTGACCGGATGCGCTTCCGGCTCGAGGTGGTGCTGGCTGAGGCCATCGCCAACGCCATCGTGCGCGGCAATCGCCAGGATCCCGGGAAGTCGGTGCAGGTGGCGGTGCGGCTGCGCGCGCCCGACATCCGCATCGATGTCACCGACGAAGGCGACGGCTTCGACCCGGCCACCGTACCCGAGCCGGTGACGCCACAGCACATCCTCGAGGAACGCGGTCGCGGCATCTTCCTCATCCGCCACCTGGCCGACCAGGTGGTCTTCAACGAACGGGGAAACTCCATCTGCGCCATCCTGCTCCGCCGCTGACCCCGCTCCGGGCGGCGCTCGACGCCCTCGGCGCGCTGGCCGGCGCGCAGCTCCGGATCTGGAAGGAAGAAGGCGATCGCGCCGTCCCCATGGGCGGTGCGGTGGACGGGTGGGCTCCGGTGCCGCCGCTCATGGCCGGTCCCGTCCAGACGCCCGATGGCCGAGCCTGGCTCGAGCCGCTGCCCGATGAGCCCGGTGCCTGGCTCCAGCTGTCGGAAATGGACGCTGTGCGTGCGCCAGCCCTGGCGCCCGCCATTGCTACAGTGGTCGGTCCGCTGCTGGCCAACAGCCGGGAAGAGATCGAACTCCTCTACGGCATCAGCGAAATCCTGGGCCGCACCGTGAGTCTCACCGAAGCGGCCGAGACTATCATCCGCGAAGCCGCCGCCGTCGTGGGTGCGCGCCGCGCCTCCATCATGGTGCACGATGAACGCCAGCAGGCGCTGCTCACCGTTGCCGCCATCGGGTTCAGCGCCGGGGAAGTGGAGCCAGTGGCGGTGGATGACCCGACGAGCATCGCGGCCCGTGTGTTCCGGACACAGGTGGCTGAGGCTCGCGCCGCTCGCGATACCCGCTCTGCACGGCGCTACACCGGCACGTCATATCTCAGCGTTCCCATTCGCTATGCCGCGCCCGGCGTGCCGCTTCGCTGCGTGGGCGTGCTCAACTTCACCGACCGGACCGGTGGCGACCGGTTCACCCAGGCAGAACGCCGGCTGGTCACGACGGTGGCGAACTTCGTGGCGGTCGCCGTCGAGAATGCCCGGCTGGTGGCGCGAGTGCGCACCCAGCAGCGGCTGCGCCGGGAACTCGAGCTCGCCGCCGACCTCCAGCGCCGCATTCTTCCGTCGCCCGCCGTACTGCACGGTGACGCCACGGTGGCGGCGCGCTGCGTGCCCGCCGAGTGGGTGGGGGGTGACTTCTACACCTTCTCGCGGCTGGGCAACGGTCGCGTCGGCGTGATGATCGGTGACGTGTCATCGCACGGGTTCTCGGCGGCGCTCATCATGGCGCTGGTGCTGAGTGCCGCGGGCATCCACGCCGCGGCACCGATCACGCCAGACGAAACACTCGCCGCAATGCTCGAGGGGTTGAGCGGTGAACTGGAACGCACGGAGATGTACCTCACCGTCTTCTACGGGATGCTCGACCGCGCCAGGGAACAGCTGGTCTACGCCAATGCCGGCCACCCGCATGCGTTCCGTGTCGGACGGGCGACGGCGGAGCGGCTCGGCGCCACCGCGCCGCCGCTGGGTCTCGCCGGCATGCGCGATATCCAGCGACAGGTCATACCGTGGGACGCGGCGGGCGACCTCCTCTGCCTCTGGACCGACGGGCTCGATGATGCGCAGAACATCCAGGGCGAGAAGTTCGGAGAGAACCGGGTACTCAATGTGGTGAAATCCATGCTGGATGCCGAACCCGAAGCCATCGTGGATGCCGTGCTCGCCGAGGCGAGCGCGTTCGCCGCCGGGCGCGGCGACGACCGCACCATGCTCGTCCTGCGGTTGTGAGGCCGCCCCGCGCAAAGCGCCGCCTGGGGCAGCATTTTCTCTTCGATCCGTCCATCCTCAGCCGTATCGCCGCCGCCACCCTCGCTGGCCCTGGCGACACGGTGCTCGAAATCGGTCCCGGTCCTGGCGGTCTCACGGCCGAGCTGCTGAAGCTCGGGTGCCGCGTGGCTGCCATCGAGCGCGACCGGGACATGCTGGACCCGCTGCAGGCCCGGGCCCCGGACGCTCAGGTCATCGAGGGCGACGCGCTGGAGCTTGATTGGCATGCGGTCGCCGGCCATCCACCCGCCGACCGCTGGATCGTGAGCGGGAACATCCCCTATAACATCACGACGCCACTGATCGACCAGGCGCTCACGCCGCCGATGCCGGCGCGGGTGGTGTTCCTGATGCAGGAAGAAGTCGCGGCGCGCCTGGCCGCCGCGCCTGGGAGCAAGGCCTACGGAGCGCTGTCGGTTGGTGTGCAGGCGGCGGCCCAGGTGGAACGGCTGTTCGGGGTGCCGGCCGGTGCATTCACGCCGGCTCCCAAAGTCTCGTCGGCCGTCGTCCGCCTTACCCCACTCGCAACACCCACCGTGCCCATTGAGCGCCAGGCCGAATTCCGGCGCTTCGTGGCAGCGCTGTTCAGCCGTCGGCGAAAGCAGTTGGCGGGATCGCTGCGGCAGGTGACAGGGGCAGCGCCGGGCCA
>DASSOW010000089.1:0-4344 GCA_035700175.1 Gemmatimonadales bacterium
ACGCGCGCGCGACGAAGGAACTCGGGGCCGCCCGTCAGCATCCCGCCTTCACCCGTCGTGAGGTTCTTGGTGGCGTAGAAGCTGAACGCCACCGGGTTGGGGCCGGCACCGATCATCCGGCCGCGGTAGCGCGCCGGGAGCGCATGCGCCGCATCCTCGATCACCACGAGGCCGTGCCGCCGGGCTATGTCGCCGATCGCGTCGAGGTCCGCCGGGTGGCCGGCATAGTGCACTGGAATGACGGCCCGGGTCCGCGGCGTGAGCGCGCGTTCCACCGCCGCCGGGTCGATCTGCAGCGTGTCGGGTTCCACATCCACCAGCACGGGCCGGGCGCCCACGTGCACGATCACGTTGGCGGTCGCCGCGAAGGTGAGCGTGGAGGTGATGACTTCGTCGCCGGGTCCGACCCCCGAGGCCAGCAGCGCGGTATGCAGTCCCGCAGTGCAGGAGTTGAGCGCGAGGGCGCCCGGCGCGCCCAGGCTGGCGGAGAACTCCTGCTCGAACTCGCCAGTGCGGGGACCGGTAGTGATCCAGCCGGAGCGTAGCACGGCGGCCACTTCAGCCACCTCTTCCTCACCGATCGCCGGAGGGGCAAAGCTCAGGAACGTGCTGCGTGCGAGCCGTGATGCCGGGAGCATCGTGGAGTCCGTGCTCATGAGGGTTCCCGACGAATGATGGCCAGCTCGTGCGTGCGCAGGAGTGGGATGGAGTCCAGGGCGGAGCAGAGCCACCAGGCCACGGGCGCAAGCCGCCGCGCCAGCGGCGGCGCCAGTGTGGCCGCCTCGATGCGCATCCGGGCTCCCGGAAAGAGCCGCCGCAGCTCCTGCCGCGTCACGGCTCGCACATCCGGGTTCGACGGATTGCCGACCCTGAAGTCATACCAGACGATGCAGCCCCCCGGCGCCGTCACCCGCCGCATCTCCCGCGCGACCTTGCCGCGCGTTTCGTCCGACAGGATGGATGTGAAGACGGTGAACTGCAGGACGAGATCGAAGCTCCCGGTCGCGAAACTCGTGTGTGCGGCATCCATCTGCTCGATCTGCACGCCGCGGGGGCAGAGCCGGCGCGCCACCTTGACCCGGTCCTCCAGCAGGTCAATGCCGGTGAGCCGGTCTGGTATCGCTCCCCACTTCGCCATCTCCCGGAGGAAGTGGCCACTGCCGCATCCGACTTCGAGGATGCGATGCCGGGCAAGCGGCAACAGCGCCTCACGCTGCAGCATGCGCAGCAATCGACGCTCGAGCTGCTGCATCATGAACAGCTGCCCAGGGTTGCCCCAGGCGTAGCGGTCATCGTGCGCGCGGCGGCTGTAGGCGGCACGCACGCGCTCCGTTTCTGCCGTTTCCTGGATCCGGGTGCTCACGGGCCGGCGCGGCGCCCATCAGCGTCGCCCTCGTGCAAGCGTTCGATGAACGCAGCGTTGATCCGAGTCCGGTCGAATCGCGCAACGGCGATCCTGCGGCCGTTCGCCCCCAGCCGCTCCCGCAACTGTGGCTCCGCGGCAAGCCGCTGCAGCGCGGCGGCCAGGGCGCCGGGATTGTCATGGGGCACGACGATACCCGCTTCCGCCCCACGCACGATTTCCGCCGCCGCCCCGGCAGCGATGAGGATCACCGGACGGCCCGATGCCAGGGCTTCGTAGAGCTTGGAGGGGACCGCATCGGTGAACGCGCGATGCAACGGCACGACGAGGATGTCGGCGGCGGCCAGCAGCGACGGCAGCTCGGCATGCGGCTGCGTGGGCAGGAAGCGCACCTGTGTGAGCCCTTCGCACTCGGCCCGCGCCCGGAGCGCTTGGCGTGTCGGTCCGTCGCCCATGAGCACAATCTCGATCGGGTCGGTGGCCGGCAGGAGCGCCGCGGCATCGAGCAACTGGTCGAGCCCCTGCGCGAGTCCGTGAAGACCAGCGTAGAGTGCGACACAGCGATCCGCCGGCCCCAACGCTGCGCGTGCGGCCTGCGTGGTCCGCTCCGGTGCGAAGGTGAGGCAGTTGGCTCCATTAGGGAGCAGGCAGGTCGGCACGCCGGGGAAGCGGCGCCGGATACTCGCGACGATCTCGGCTGTCTGCGCGCTGACCAGCCACGATTTCCGGTAGCAGCGCGCTTCCAGCGCCGCGCTCAGGCGATGTCCAACGCTGCCGGGACGCACCAGTCCCAGGCGCACCGCCGATTCGGGCCACAGGTCGGAAATATTCATGACCAGCCTGGCGCCGGTGCGCCGAGCCAGGGCCATCCCGGCCAGCGCCAGGAAGAGCGGTGGCGACTCAACCATCAAGACATCGAGACGCCCAAGCTTCAGCATCCCTGCGGCGACCGACGATGCGACAAACGAGAAGTAGCTGGTGAGCCGCGGCAGCAAGGCTGCACGCTGGCTCGGCGCGATGAAGCTGCGGATGATCCGGATCCCGGCCTGCCGCTCCTCCCGGAGCAGGCCCCCGTACCCTCGCTGGATGCGTCCCGCCGGATAGTTGGGCATCGCCGTCAGTACGGTCACTTCGTCGCCCGCTGCCGCCAGGGATTCTGCCAGTGCCGAGAGCCGGGCCTGCGGCGCGCCGACCTCGGGTGGGTAGTATTGCGTGAGGATGCCAATGTGCAGCCTCGGGGCATGCACGAGAGGTCTCGCGGCGCTGGCCCGGCGCGGCAGGGATCCGACGGGAAGAGTGGGCGCATGCATCTCAGGCCACCGTCCTCATGGGCGTGCGCGGGGCACGCCGCGAGGCGCGCAGGCGCTCCGCGAGCCGCCGCCCGTTTTCCCACAAGTCGAAGTGCGCTTCCATGTGCGCCCGACCCGCAGCCCCCAGCTCGCGCCGACTGGCTGCGTCGCACAGCAGGCGTTCGAGCGCGTCGGCCAGCGATGCCACATCGCCCGGGGGCGTGAGCACGCCGCAACGGCCGCCGTCCAGCATTTCCGGAATCCCCGCGAGATCCGAGGCGACCACGGGCGTGCCACATGCCAGCGCTTCCTTGACGACCGTCGGCATGGCGTCCGGAGCGATGGACGGATGCACGAGCATTGTTGCGCCCTGCATCTTCGCCATGACCTGGTCGGCGCTGAGCCAGCCGGTCAGCGTTACCTGCCCGGCAACCTGGCATTCGCGAGCCAGCGCTCGAAGGTGTGCCTCGTCCGGCCCATCGCCCACGATTTCGAGAGTCGGGCGGAGGCCCCGGGTGCGGAGCACGCCCAGCGCGCGGATCAGCACCCCGAACCCCTTGAGCGGTTCGAGGTGCCCCACCGCCAGCAAGCGATCCGGCGGGCGGCCATCCAGCACTACCGGGATCTGCTCCAGTGGCAGCCCCAGATGGTGCAGGTGGACGCGCGATGCGATCTGCGGATAGATCTCGCCAAAGTGTTCACGCAGGTAGCCGCGGTTGTACTCGCAGACAATGAAGATGTTGTCGGCGTACGCCAGCTTGGCGTCGAGGAATGCCGGCTGGTGATACAGGTCCATCCGTGCGTGCACCAGCATGGAGAACGGCACCGTCGGCTGGGTGTGCCGGTGGAACAGGTACGCCGCCGATGCGGCGTGATTGCCCCAGTAGGCCAGCACATGGTCAAACCGATCGGCGCCAAACCGCTTGATGCACGCCCAGGCCCAGGCCGAGACGTAGGCGGCCTTCACGGCAAGCGATCCACCATGGCGGAGGGAGGCACGGAGCAGCGGCGAGGTGCTTTTCACAAAGGGCAGCGCCAGCGTCGGCGGCCAGGGGGCGCTGGCCCGCAACAGCTCCGCCGGGGAGAAGTGATGCACCCTGTGACGCGGCAGCACGGCCGCATCGAGCAGTCCGGGGACCGCGGACCAGTACTCGGTGCGGAGCGGGTAAAACGCGAAGACGTCCAGCTCGATGCCACACTCGACCAGGGCGCGCAGGTCGCGTGCAAAAAATGTATTGAGCCGGCCCGGGAACTGGTTTGTGAAGACGGCCAGGCGCATTCAGACCTCCCGCCGGGCACGCCGGCGCAGGCGAGTGTGCGCCGGCGCATGCATGGAGCTGTGATGCCGATCACAACATGAAGTGCAAGGAATTGCGATCTTGTCGTGACCTGAAGCCGGGCATGGGAAATGCCGGTTTTTCGGGTCACACCACCACTGTCGATCGCCCAGGTGGTTGCGTCGTACCGTCCATACGGCGAAGCTTGGAGCGCAATTGGAGACGGTCGAAGTACGTCTCCGGCAGTAGAAATCGCGACGCCCCTCATTGAGGGCCGCGGCAAACGGCAAACCCGGTGAAAGCCGGGGACGCAAAGCCACGAGGCTAAAGCACGACCCCTGTGCCATGCCAGTCGGGCCGCCCCACCGGACAATGAGGGACACCATGATCCGCCTTGCCGACTCCAAGGCCTCTG
>DASSOW010000090.1:0-4994 GCA_035700175.1 Gemmatimonadales bacterium
TAATCGACGCCCTGCTCGGCCTGCTCTTCGAGGGTCTCGAGGAAAATGCCGATGTTGAGGTCCTCGACCTTACCCTTCACTTTTTCGAGCGCCTGGTAGATCGGCACTGTGCCGATCGGCACCGGCGAGTTGCGAAGGATCCACTCGCGCGTCTCGTGGATGTTCTTCCCGGTGGAGAGATCCATCACCGTGTCGGCGCCCCAGAGAATCGCCCAGCGGAGCTTCTCGACCTCGTCGTCGATGCTGGAGCGAATCGCCGAGTTGCCGATGTTGGCGTTGATCTTCACGAGGAAGTTCCGCCCGATGATCATCGGCTCGAGTTCGGGGTGGTTGATGTTGGCGGGGATGATGGCCCGGCCGCGGGCCACTTCGCTCCGGACAAACTCCGGCGCCACCCCTTCGCGGACGGCGATGAACTCCATCTCCTCGGTGACCTCGCCGCGGCGGGCGAAGGCGAGCTGGGTGGCCGCGGGACGGCGAGCGATCCATTCCCCCCGCACCGACGGCAGTCCGTCCCGCGCGTCATGGCCCTCGGGCCCGCTGGTGTCGTACACCCGCAGGGGCGGCTCGCCGCCGGAGAGCGCGATCTCGCGCATCGGCACGCGCACGCCGCGGGGGCCGTCCACGTACACCTTGGTGGAATTGGGAAACGCCTCCGCCAGCGTGGCGGCGGGCGACGGGGCGAGCTGGGTGGCCATGCGCAACTCCTCTGCACTGGCCGGCGGAGGGAGGTCCTGCCTGAGCCGCGCTCCCTCCGCCGGTGTGAACCGGATCAGGTTCCAAGGGTGACGTCTCAATCGGGCAGCGCCCGATGCCCCTGGCGGCTACCACACATTATACCGGAATCGGCGGAAAAGAAGTAGCACACGAAAGCACGAATACACGAAGGAGGCTAGAAGTCCTTCCTCTCGAAGCGGCGGAGGGCGACGAGGAGCGGGACGGCGACCCACAGGAGCAGGGCGAGCATCGCGAGCGCGATCCCGCCCTGGACGCCGGCGGCGCGCTGCATGAGGGCACCGGTGTAGCCCATGAGGGCGGGCGCGTCGAGGGAGAGCACCAGCGCCACGCGGGCGGCATCGACCGGGTTGGCGAGGGGAAGCAGGAACAGCGGGAGCTGCAGGGATCGCTCGCCCATGGTGGCGATGAGCAGCAGGATGATCCCGTCCCACGCGATGGCCACGAAAGCCCAGCAGGCGAGTGCGACGCCCAGACCGCGGGCCCGATCGTCGAACCGGGTACTGATCCAGACCGCACACGCGGTACACGCGCCGGTGAGGAGCGCACCGGCCGTCAGGAGGAATGCCAGCGCGGCGCCGGCCCCATCCCCGAACCCGCCATTCCAGAGGAACGGGAGTGAGGTGCCCAGGGCGAAGGCGACGACCAGCGGCAGGGTGAGACCGCCCCAGACGCCCAGGAAGAGCGACCGCCGCGTGAGCGGCTGGGCCAGGAGGAGCTCGATGAATTCGCGGGCGCCGTAGAGGTACACGGTGCCGAACACCAGGCTCACCATCGGCACGAAGACCAGGACCACATTGAGCAGGCTCAGCATGGCCCGGGCACCGCCGCCACCGAAGTGCAGCAGCGCATGGGTCAGCGCCAGCAGCAGGATGCCGTACACTGCCACGGCCCGGCTTCGCCGCACACTCTGCAGCTGGTACCGGAGGATCTTCATCGCCGGCCTCATGCCGCACCCCTGACGCCGAGCATCAGCTGCGCGATGGCCCGCTCGAGGCGGTGTTCGCCGGTGCGGCGGCGCACTTCGGCCAGCGGGCCGTGGAATCGCACGCCGCCATCCAGCAGGAGCACCACGTCCTCGGTCATCTCCTCCAGTTCCGCGATGACGTGCGACGTGATGATCACGGTCACCCCCGCCCGGCGTGAGGCCTGCACCTTTTCCTTGAGGATGCCGGCGGCCACCGGATCGAGGCCGGCCGTGGGCTCGTCGAGGATCAGCAGGCGGGACTCGAACAGGAACGCCAGCGCGGCGTTCAGCTTCTGGCGGGTGCCGCCGGAGAGGGTGCGGACCGGCTTGTCCAGTTCCCGCGCCAGCTGCAGCTGGTCGAAGAGTCCCGTGTCCACCGGCGCACCGGGCTCGCGCAGCCCCTTCAGCATCTCCACGACCTCGCGGCCGGTGAGATGCTCCGGAAAACGGAGCATCTGCGGCATGTAGCCGATGCGCCGCCGGTATTCGTCCCCCTGGCCCGCGATGTCCGGACCGATCCGGATCGTGCCGGCGTCGGGGCGGCAGAGTCCCAGCAGGCACTTGAGCAGGGTGGACTTGCCGGCCGCGTTGGGCCCGATCAGCGCGGTAACGCGGGCCGGCGCGAGGGTCAGCGACATGTCCCGGAAGACATCGAGCCGCCCGAAGCGCTTCGAGAGTCCGGTGATTTTGATGGCCGGGCCGGGAACGGGAATGCTCACCGTGACCACCGCATGCGGGGCGCCGAATCCACCGGCGTCTCGGGCCCGATCACCGGCGCCACCCGCTCCGCGGTATCCAGCAGCGAGACGAAGAAGCTGTTGAGCAGGAACACCGCCGGGGGGTGCTGGGCCACGATCAGCCCGAAGAGCCGCATCGGCCGGAACGGGACATCCCCGGTGCCGTCGTGGTCGAGGTCATGGCCGTCATACCGGTCCCAGTAGTTGCCGCGGAACCGGGTCGAGCTCTGGCGGCTGTTGGTGGTGACGTCGAAGGCGTTGCCGGCAAAGCGGTTCTCCTCGAAGCGCCCGGCATCGGCGCTGGCGAGGAGCCGGACCGCCCAGCCATTGCGCACGAAGTCGTTCCGCCGCGCAGCCAGCCGGTCGCTGCCGTCCACGAACAGCGCCACCGTGTTGTCCTCGAAGTGATTGCCCTCCAGACGGCTGGCGCGCAGCTCCTTGAGCAGCAGGCCGTACGCCGCCGGCCCCCTGGCCTCGGCGAAGGTGTTGCCGGTCATGTCCACCACGCCGGAATACATCACCGCGACCCCGGCCCGGTTGCCCCGGAAGATGTTGTCGTGGTAGGCACAGGAGTCGGAGAACATGAAATGGAGGCCGTACCGGGTGTTGCCGGAGCTGGTGTTCCCCTCGATCACGGCGCGCCGCCCGAACTCCAGGTAGATCCCGTCCCGATGGTGCGCCACCTCGTTGCCCGTCACGATGAACCCGCGCGAGGCATAGAGATGGATGCCGTTCGCATTCCGCGACTGGCCGGCGCCCGTGCCGACGATGCGGTTGTCGCTGATGCGGCAGCCGGCGGCACGGGCCGCGTAGATCCCGAAGAATGCCGCGCGGATCTCGTTCCCGGCCACGACGCACCCCGTGACGCCATCGAGGCGGATCGCGGCGCGGTCCTCGGTACTGGACGGCCCCACGTTCTCGATCACGAAGCCGCGGATGGTGACACTGTCGGCCCGTACCAGCAGTACCGGCTCGCCGCCCCCGTCGAGTACCGGCCGGCCTTCTCCCATCAGCACAACGCGATGCGATACGACAAGGCGTGATTCCCGGTAGGTGCCGCGACGGACGAGGATCGTGTCCCCATCGCGGGCCTCTGCCAGCGCCAGGGCCACGGCAGGCACCGCGGTGCCCGGTGCCACGGTGATCACCCGGGACGGCAGGGCGATCGTGAGCGCCAGCAGCAGGGGCGTCACGCGTTCACGACCGTGCGACGGTGCTCGCGCACCAGGACGACGGCGGCGATGACCAGGCCGAGGACGATGGCCCAGCCGCCGAGATCGGGCCAGCTGGTCGCATGGAAGTTGAGCAGCTGCCTGGAGCCGATCAGGGGCGGCTGGTAGCTCATGCCCGGCACCTTGATGATCGCCTTGGGATCGAGCTCGTGGCCGTACTGGTAGCCCCACTTCCAGAAGTCGGCGAGGCCGGCGCCGGCCACGAGCGCGGCCGCCAGGAGCCAGCCGCCCAGCACCTTGCGCCGGCCGATGACGGCCACGCCCACGCCGGTGGCGACCAGGGCGGCCAGCACCCATGGCATGAAGCGGAGCTCGGGAATCGTGTCCGGCTCGATCCGCTTCATGCCGATGTAGTGGTTGAGGTTGTTGACGCTCTGCAGGTCCGGGGGACGGGCTCCCCGCACCTGGTTCACCCAGATGCGGAGGCCCAGGCCCTCGGGGTACTGCGGCGCGATCAGCTGGATCCGCCAGAGCGGCGTGATGAAGCCGGCCAGCATCACCAGCGCACCGATCGCGACGAGCACCCGCGCCGTGCGTGACATGTCCGCGCCCTTACTCATGGCCCGCGGTGGCGACCCGCGTGGCACCGAGGGTGCCAGACGGGCCGTTCCACGCCAGCGGCGTGCTGCTGCCACGCTCGGAGACCCGCGCATACCCCTGCATCTCCTGGTGCAGCGCCGAGCAGAAGTCGGTGCAGTAGAATGGATAGACGCCGACGCGGGATGGCACCCAGACCAGCGTACGGGTCTGGCCCGGCATGATCAGCAGTTCCGCGTTGGTGGCGCCCATGGCCGCAAAGCCGTGGGGCACGTCCCAGTCCTGCTCCAGGTTGGTCACGTGGAAGAAGACCGAGTCGCCTACCTGGAAGCCCTCGATGTTGTCGGGCACGAAGTGGCTGCGGATGGCGGTCATGTAGACATCCACGCGGCCGCCCTTGCGCACCACCTTCGTCTCCTTCTCCGAGCGGGCGACGAACGGATCCTTGTTGTCCGCGAGCGTGAAGTACTTGAGCTGGCGGTCCTTGATCAGGCTGGCCGGCAGCGCCTGGGCGTAGTGCGGCTCGCCGATGGTCGGGAAGTCGAGCAGCAGCTTCATCTTGTCGCCCGAGATGTCGTAGAGCTGGGCCGACTGGGTGAGCTCCGGTCCGGTGGGCAGGTAGCGGTCCTTGGTGATCTTGTTGAGCGCCACCACGTACTTGCCCCACGGTTTCCGGCTGTCGCCTCCCGGGATCATCAGGTGGCCGATCGAGTAGTAGGTCGGCACGCGGTCCACCACCTTGAAGTCCTTGAGGCTCCACTTCACGATCTCCGAGCTCAGGAACAT
>DASSOW010000091.1:0-2290 GCA_035700175.1 Gemmatimonadales bacterium
TCCTGGGACGGGTGGAGCTGCTGCTGGCACGACTTCGCCCCGCCGTGGCGGCTGTCATCGGAGACACCAATTCAACACTCGGGTGCGCGCTCGCTGCGTCGAAGCTGCGGATTCCCGTGGCGCACATCGAGGCCGGCCTGCGCGCTTGTGACCGGCTGATGGCGGAAGAACTCAACCGGCGAGCCACGGATGCGCTTGCGAGTATCCTGTGCGCTCCGTCCGCGGCGGCGGCCCGGCGCCTCGAGCAGGAACATCCGGATGGCTTTGTCCGGGAGACGGGCGACATCGCGCGGGACGTGCTGCTTTCGCAGCTTCCCTGTCTTCCATCCCCGGAGTCGGTCGTCCCGGCGGCCGCGGCACCCTACCTGTTTGCCACCGTGCATCGCGCAGAGCTCACCGACCGGCCGTCGGTATTGCGGGCTGTGCTGGAGGCCCTGGGATCGCTGCCGCTGCCCACCGTGCTTGCCATGCATCCGCGCACCCGGGCCGCACTGGAGCGAAACGACATTCCGGTGACGAGCTCCGCTCAACTCACAATCATTCCGGCGGCTGGGTACCGCGAGGCACTGGCCCTGCTCCGTGGTGCCGCGGCCGTCCTGACTGACAGCGGCGGCATCCAGCGGGAGGCGTACTGGCTGGGTGTGCCATGTGTCACGTTGCGGGGCGAGACCGAGTGGGCTGAGACTCTTGCACTGGGTGCCAACAGGCTGGTGAAACCGGAGGACGCCGCGAGCCAGCTGGCCGCGGTCGTCGAACGGCTGATCAACTTGCCGGATTGCGCCTGGGACCGAGATGCGTACGGCGACGGCCACGCGGCACAGCGGGTGGCGGCGGCGATTCGTGACGGGATGGCCTGATGTGCGGCGTCAGCGCGCTCCTGCTGCCTGATCCCCGAGCCGACGCCGCGCCGCTGCTGGAACGGCTCTCGACAGGGCTGCTGCACCGAGGTCCCGACGGACAGGGGCTCATCCTCGCCAGCGGCCGCTCAGCGGGACTGGCGCACCGCAGGCTGAGCATTCTTGATCTTCATACCGGTGGCCAGCCGATGGCCAACGAAGACGGCCGCGTGCACGTCTCCTTCAACGGCGAGATTTATAATCATCGCGAGCTGAGGGACGAACTGGAGCAGGCCGGGCACCGCTTCTCGTCGCAGGCTGATACCGAGGTGCTGGTGCATGGCTGGGAAGAATGGGGGGAGCGGCTGCCGGAGCGGCTTAACGGGATCTTTGCTTTCGCAATTCTTGATTGCCGTCGCGGGCCCGGAGAGCCCGAGCTCTTTCTTGCGCGTGACCCGGTGGGTGCCAAGCCACTGTACGTTGGAGAGTTCGCCGACGGCTGGTGGGTGGCAAGCGAGCTGGAGGCCGCGCGGCGCGCCGGGCTCGTTGATCGCGAACTCTCGCCCGAAGCGCTCGGCGAGTTTCTGGTCTATCGCTTCATTCCTGCTCCGCGCACCCCGTTCCGCCGGGCCTGGAAGCTTCCGCCGGCGACGTTCGCTCGGATCGATCGTTCAACGCCAGCGGGACAGCCCAAGTTCTGCGACTTCACCTATGCTGCCGCGGAACGAGCGCTTCCGCGCACGGAAGCGGAGTGGGCCGACGCGCTGCGATCCGGCATTCGTGGTGCGGTCTCCCGCCAGCTCATGAGCGACGTGCCGGTGGGCAGCCTCCTGTCGGGCGGCGTTGATTCCGTGCTGGTAACGTCGCTGATGGGGCAGGCTTCGGGTGGCCGGATGCCAACCTGCTTTGCCATCGGCTTTGACGCCGCCGACGGCGGCGATGAGCTGACCGCAGCGCGCCGTGCGGCGACCGTACTTGGGGCGCCGCTACACGCTGTGCGCGCAGACGATGACGCATACTTGCAACTTTGGGCGCAGCAGGCAGCCATGATGGGTGAGCCCATCGCCAATTCCGGTGTGCTGCTGGTGGGCCTCCTGTGTGCCGAGGTCCGGCGTACCCATAAGGTGGTGCTCTCGGGACAGGGCGCCGACGAGCCCCTGGGTGGCTATCCCCGGCACGCTGCCGCGCGCCTTCGTGGTTTCGCGCGGGGACTTCGCCCGGCGCTTTGCGCATTGCCGGACAGCATACTCTCGAGCGACCGGCTGGATCGCCTTCGCCGCATCGGGCGGCGGCAGGACGAGGCGGACTGGTTTACCGAGCTGCTCGCGGTCTTCGGCCCCGATGCGGCCGCCGGGTTGCTTCGCACGCCGCTGGCGCGCGGTTCACTCGTCGAGCCGATGGAGGCGGCGCTTGTGCGGGGGAGTGGCGGCGACTGCCTCAACCGACTGCTGCAG
>DASSOW010000092.1:0-2805 GCA_035700175.1 Gemmatimonadales bacterium
TGGCGATGCCGCCCATGATCCAGCGTGCCAGGTCAAGGGTGTGGATGCCGTATTCCACGATCGCGCCGCCACCCGTACGCTGGCGCTCCATCTTCCAATGCCGGGGAGCGTGGGGATCGAGAAATTGCCCGTTCTGCTGGAACGCCTGAAAGAGCTGCGGCTCACCGATTACGCCGCCCGCGACTGCCTCCCGTAGCCGCAGCATTGCCGGCGCGTAGCGCAGCGCGAAGCCGATACCGGCTCGAACGTCGGCCGTCTCCGCCAGGCGGAGCATGGCCCGGGCATCCGCCAGCGTCGTCGCCAGCGGTTTTTCGCAGAGCACGTGCGCCCCGGCGGCGATGGCCGCCTCGACCGCCGGTCGGTGGCAGTCGTCGGGTGTTACCACGCCCACCAGATCGAGCGATGTGCCAGCCAGCATCGCGTCGACGGAGGGGTAGACCTCGGCGATCCGGAACTCCTCGGCCACGCAGCGCGCCCGGGCGAGATCGGTGTCGCAGACGGCGGCGACCTCTGCCCCAGGGCATGCCTGAAAGCCGGGCACGTGGGCCTGCCGCGCCCAGGATCCCGCGCCAGCGATGCCGACTCGGAGCGGCGGCCGCACATGATTTTCCACGTCGGTTCCGTCTTCTTCCACCCTCAGGCACGCCTCTGCGCCAAGCCTCGCGGGCCCCGCTGCTCGACCGGCTGGGGACTAACTGGCTCCCGCTCTCGACACCAGGCATCGTAACAGGCGAGGGATGGCCCCATCGAGCCGCGGCGCTCCGGTAGGGGTAGGGCATGCCGTGCCCTTTCCGCCAACCGCCGCAGCCATCACGAATCACCGCAAGAGCATGGCGCTCGCGAAATTGTGATTGTTCAGAGATTGGCGCAACGGGCGGAACTGGCCGTGTTGGGCCGGTTCCCCCTTTCCCCCAGCGGTCAGGCGACGACCGCGGCGAGGGGGAAGCCGGGGCCGTCGAGGGCGTTGCCCATGGCGGCGATGAGCCGGCTGACATGGAGGACCGACTGCTCCCGCTTGAAGCCGCGCATGCTGCGATACCGTTCTTTCACCCACCAACCGATGGCGCGCTCGCACCCATTGTTGGTGCCGTCCACCGTCTCCCCGTCCGGTCCCGTCCAGGTGCGGTAGCGCGTCAGCCGCGGCCACAGATTCCAGCGGTCCAGACGGAACAACCGCAGCCGGTAGGCCAAGGACATCGTGCCGCCTTTGGGCGGCTTGGGGGCGGCCAGATACCGGCGATGGATGGTCTCCAGCATGGCACTGGCCACCGGACCCGGTTGCCGCTCCGTCATCAGCCGCAGCAGCGCCTGACCATCGGCCACCGCCTGCGTCGGACTGATCCCGATGGCCGCCAGCGAACCATCGGCGTCGCTGGCCAGCAGCGGAGTGATGGCCTCCACCCAGGATTCCGTGTTGCGCTGGACATGGGCTTTGCAGACTTGCTGCGCCAACCCATTCGCATCGGCTGCCGTCTTGAAGCCGTCGGCGTCGTCGCTGACGAGAAGCTCGGCCCCGATCGCCACCGCCAACTCCTCGACCCAGGCGGCCAACGTCGCCGCTTCGCCGTTGGGCAGCACGTCGATGGCCAGGGCCAACCCGTTGACGGCATCGACGCCGACGCCGATGGTCAGCCACTCGCCCCCACAGCGGACGCTGGTCAGATCGACGCCCAGCCCCACCACCCGGCCCCCGCCGTGGCGCACCGCCTCACGGCGCAAGCCGGCCACGCGCCCTCCCGCCGCCTGCACCGCGTTGTAGACGGCCACCTTGCTCAAGGGACAGCCCAACGCTTGCAGGGCGATGGCCACCGCCCCGTAGCTCATGCCAAGGACGTAGAACAGCACCGCCAGCCCTTTGAGGCGCGCCGAGGTTTGGTCATGAGAGACGCCCACCGGGTAGACGCGGAAGGTCCGGCCACAGCGGGGACACTGGTAGCGGTGGGCGATCACCTCGGGCACGTACGGATCGCGCAGCGGTTTGCGCACCGCCTGCCGGAACTGCACGTGGCGGCTGCCGCACGTCGGGAAGGGACAGCCAGCCGGGGCCGGATAGACCTCGGGGTGGACCGGCGGCGGGATCACCAGCAGTCGCATCTCGGGACTCCTGCCACGCAACGACGGGACTCGGTGCCGCCATCCTACCTCAATCCGACCAGCGGGTGAACAATCACCGGAAAGCCTGCGCTTGACGGAGACGAACATTTGATCTATTTTGAGCCGATGAAGGCGGTCTACATCGACGCTCCCTGCAAGTCTGCGCTCAATCGGGTGGCGGGGATGCCCTTCCGCTGGTCGCTCAACCCGTACCGCGGCTGCCTCCACGGTTGTCACTACTGCTACGCGCGAGCGACGCACGCCTACCTCGGCATGAACGCGGACGACGACTTCTCGACCCGCATCCAGGTCAAGTCCAACATGCCGGAGGTCCTGCGGCAGGAGCTGCGCCGGCCATCCTGGCAGCGGGAGCGCGTCGCGCTGGGAACCGCGACCGATGCCTACCAACCGTGCGAGGGGCGCTATCGCCTCACGCGGCGGCTCTTGGCCGCGTTGCGCGACTACCAGACGCCGGTGTCGGTTGTGACCAAGTCGACGCTCATCCTGCGCGATCTCGATCTGCTTGTCGAGTTGGCCCGGTTGCCGGGCACGCGGGTCAACGTCTCGATCACGGCCCTCGATCCCGCCCTCTGGAAGCGGCTCGAGCCGGGCACCCCGCCGCCGCAACGGCGCCTCGAGGTGATGCGGCGACTCGCCGCCGCGGGCGTGCCCTGCGGCGTCTTCATGGCGCCGGTGCTTCCCGGGCTGACC
>DASSOW010000093.1:0-3251 GCA_035700175.1 Gemmatimonadales bacterium
GCTGGAGGGTGACGATCCCCGGCGCCGCAGCATCTGCTGGGGCTGAATCGCAGAGGGCCTCGATGCCGGACATCGACTTCGACTCCCTCACGCGTCTCGTGGTACAAGGCGCGGTATTTCGCGAGCGGCGGATGCGGGCGCAGGTCGCGTTCGACCCTTCGCAGCCGGCAGGAGCACAGCCGGCACCAGCGCCAGCCGGTCCTCCCAGGCCTGCCATTCAGCTCGTTGGCATCGCCTGGGGCAGCAAACCCATTGCATTGGTGGATGGCCTGCCGGGCATGGATGGCTCGCGTGCCATGCAGCGGGGTGACACGGCGGGTGGACTCAGGCTTCGGCGCATTTCTCCCCGGGAGGTGGTGATGACGGGATACGATACCACGTGGACGCTGCGACTTCGGGAGTTCCGATGAGGCGGGCACTTCTGGCCCTGGCCATCGGCCTGGCCATGCACGTGCCACCGCTTCACGCCCAGGATACGTCGGGCGTGCTGGAACACGGCGATTCGGTGACTATCCGCTTTGTAGAGGCGGATCTCAGGGCGGTGGTGCAGGCGATGTCGCAGTACCTGAACAAGCCCCTGCTCACCGCCAACCTGCCGGGTGACCGGGTGACGCTCGAAACGCCCACACCCGTGGCGAGGGAGAACATTCTTCCCCTCCTTGAGGGGCTGGCGGAGGCGCACGGACTTCGCCTGACTGAAGATGCCGCGTACTTCAGGCTTGGCCCCGCGCCGCCAGTGGCGCCTCAGCCGGTAACGCCATCCGCTGCGGTGGCAGCGCAAGGAAGTACGCAACTCTTCGTCATCCATCTCAAGCATGCCAACGCGGCCGACGTCGCGGCCACCGTCAACATGCTCTATGGGGGAACCGGGGCATTCGCGGGCGCTGGCCTCTCGACCGGCACTCTCTCTGATGAGCTGCGGCGTACAAGCGCCGCTACCATGGCCAGCGGGAACACCACGGCGAATGACCCGCAGTCGGCATCGCCGGCGGGAGGCGCGGTGATCGTGCCAGATGCCCGCACCAATTCGCTGCTGATCCGCACGACCGATGCCAATTTCGCGCTGCTGCAGGAGGCCGTGGCGCAGCTTGATACGCGGCCACTGCAGGTGCTGATCGAGGTTCTGATCGTGGAAGCGAGAAGGGACAAGTCATTCTCGCTCGGCGCTGACCTCGATCTGGCGACCCAGGACCTGGGCGACGGTGCGACGGTGGAAGGCTCGGTGCGCGGAGCCGGGGTCGGCGACGTGGTGCTCAAGTTCATGGACCTGGCCAAGGGAAGAATCGATGCTCTGTTGAGCGTGGCCGAGTCGCGTGGCGATGTAAAGATCATTTCCCGACCGGTCCTGCTCGCCTCCAACAATACCGAAGCCAGGTTCCTTGTCGGCACCCAGCGGCCCTTCGTGCAGGTGAGCCGCAGCCTGCCAACCGACACCCCGTCGCGCGACCAGGTGGTCCAGTACAAGGACGTGGGCACCAAGCTCACCGTTCGGCCTACTATTAATGAAGACGGTTACGTCTCGCTCGTCATTCAGCAGGAAATCAACGCGGCCACCAGCGAGACCCAGTTCGACGCTCCCATCATCTCCACCCGGGAAGCCGCCACACAGGTCCTCGTCCGGGATGGCCAGACAATCGTACTCGGCGGGCTCCGGGACCAGCAGTGGGACCGGTCGCACTCGGGCATCCCGATCCTGTCGGGGATCCCCATCATCGGTGGCATCTTCGGCAGCACCAGCCGGCGGAGCAGCGAAACCGAGCTTTACCTGTTCCTGACGCCGCGCATTCTCAGGACGGATGAGGATGCGGACGCCGTGACCCAGCCGCGCTTGCCGCCCGCCGAGCGGACTGATTCGTTGCTCCCGCATGAGGCTGCGGCTCCATGAGCAGGGCCGCGGCAACATCCCACCTCTCGATTGTGCCCGCCGATCCGGGGCCTGAGATCGTCACGGTTTCGGAAGTGATGCTCGACGCCATCGCTGACGCGGACCGCCACGCATCTCGCGACTACCCGGTGCTGATCGTGGGCGAGACGGGCACGGGGAAGGAACTGATCGCCAGGCGGATCCACGCACGGAGTGGCCGCCGAGGCGCCCTGGTGCCGGTCAATTGTGCCGAACTCCGACCGGATCAGGCTGCCAACTTGCTTTTTGGACACAAACGTGGCTCGTACACGGGAGCGACAGAGAGCACGATTGGCCACGTTCGCCGGTCAACGAGGGGCACGTTGTTTCTTGACGAAATCACCAGCCTGCCGGCTGAGACACAGCCGATGCTGCTCCGTGTGCTGGAGACTGGTGAGGTCACTCCATTTGGGGCTGACAGGGTGGTGCAGGTGGACCTGCGGGTTGTGGCCGCGGCGCAGCCGGCGATCCGCCAACTCCTGGCATCCGGCGAAGCTCGGCTGGATCTGTTTGAGCGGCTGGCCGTCAGCACGGTCGTTCTGCCACCGCTCAGAGACCGCCTGAATGACGTCGTCCCGTTAGCTGTAGCGTTTGCCCGGCAGATGGGCTTCCAGATGGACCCGATGGCACTGCCACGGCTGCTCGATCATTCGTGGCCCGGCAATGTGCGTGAGCTCAAATCGGTCATCGCGCGGGCGGTAGCGCACTGTGGCGGAGCCAGTATCGGAGTCGTGGAGATGGCAAAGGCCATGCGAGACAACTTCGTGGCGCCGATCGAGCTGGAAGACTATTCGCGACGCGTGGAGGAACGAGAGCGCCTGCGGGCGCTTTGTGTGGAAGGGGCCGGTGACTGGCGCCGTATTGTCCATCTGGCCGGTGTCAGTCGTGCGAAGCTCTACCGGCAGTTGCAGAAGCATGGATTGCAGCTGCGGCACTTCCGCCATTCTTGAGAATTCTCACGGCCCCGTGAGAAAACGTGAGAATATGAGAAAAATCCGGCGCCCCGAATCTGCGTAATCCATTGACTGGCAACAGCATGGCCACAAGGGCCTGAACGGCACGCAGCCTGCCTTTGATGACGGCATACCTCCACCGGAGCGTGCCGTGCTCAAGGGTCGTCCAGCGCTGCCCCAGCTGTTCGTGGTCTGTCTCCTCCCGGTCCTTCTGGGCTTCGTCAGTCCCTCCCGCGCCACCGCCCAGGTCATGCAGCCGATGTGTGTTTCGGGTTGCCTGCCGAATTACGCGGTCAGCGTGACGCCCGATGGTACTGACACCCCCGATCGTAGCGCCTCGACAGGCGGATATATCGCCACCTTCTCCGTCTATAACAGCGGCCAGCTGAGCGACA
>DASSOW010000094.1:0-3734 GCA_035700175.1 Gemmatimonadales bacterium
CAACAGTGGCCCGCTGCTCCGCCAGGCGGGCACGGCATGCCGTACCCTCCACTCTGTGATGTGCAGCCGCCGTCGCGGCGACTTTGCGGAGCGCCTTATCGTCTTGTGCTATAACCACCCCGTTCGCGCCAGGTGGCGCCCCCGGAGAGTTCCGCCCCTCCCCCGGGAAACCCGTGGTTGACCGGGCTTCCTGCCCCTTGATCGGAGTCTCGGACATGGTAAGAGTGCTGTGGCCGGTCGTCATGGCCGTGCTGTTGCTGGTTGCGCCCGGCCTGACCATGGGCGTTGCCGTGGCGCAGAACCCCGCCTATGGCATCGACCCGGCGAACATGGATTTCGGGGTCAGTCCCCGCGAGGATTTTTACCGCTTCGCCAACGGTGGTTGGTTGGAGCAGACCGAGATTCCAGATGACAAGTCTTCGTACGGCACGTTCACCGAGCTGTACGACATTACCCTGGAACAACTGCTCGCCATCCTCGACGAGGCCGTCAGCGGCGACCGCGCGCTGGCTCCCGGGTCCGACGAGGACAAGGCCGTTCGCATGTGGCAGCAGGGCATCGACATCGACGCCAGGAACGCGGCAGGGCTGACGCCCATCGCACCAATCCTCGCCGAGATCGATGCCATCTCCGATCTGGCCGCCTACCACGAGTTCCTGCAAGGCGCCATGTTCTACGGTCTGACCGGCTCACTCCCCATCGGCGTCTCGCCCGATCTGCGCGACAGCGGCATCAATGCCGTCTACCTGGGCGGTCCCTGGCTGGGACTACCCAACCGGGACTACTACCTCGAAGAAGGCAACGAGGCGGTGCGAGACGCCTATGTCGCCACGAACGCGAATATGCTGGAGCGCCTGGGGCGCGAACCGGAAGACGCCCGCGCCGCGGCGCAGGCGGTGTACGATCTCGAAGCCTCGCTGGCCGCGACCACGCTGACCCGTGAGGACCGGCAGAACCCGGAGCTGTCGTACAACCCGCTGACGGTGGCCGAGCTTGGCGAACGCTACCCAGGGATGGACTGGCGGGCCTATCTGGAAGAGTTGGATATCGCCGATACCGACCGGCTGATCGCCACGCAAGTCGGCTATCTCGACGCACTCGATGGCATCCTGGAACAGACGTCGATCGAAACCCTGCGCGACTATCTGCGGCTGCAGCTCCTCTGGGATTTCTCCAACAACCTCGACCTTGACCTGGAAGAGACCGCGTTCACCTTTCTCCAGTCGCTCGGCGGGGCGCCGACGATGCCTCCGGTCGAGGAACGCGCCCTGAGCCAGACCAGCGGACTCATGGGCGATGCCCTGGGCCGGCTCTACGTGGCAGAGCACTTCCCACCTGAGGCCAAGCAGGAGATGGAAGCGCTGGTGGCGCGCATCGTCGCCGCTTTCGGGGACCGGCTGGAACACAACGAATGGATGACGCCGGAAACGCGCGAGAAGGCGCTGGCCAAGCTGGCGACATTGCGCGTCAAGGTTGGCTACCCGGACGAATGGGAGACGTACGAAGACGTCGAAATCGGCGAATCGTATGCCGAGACGGTACTCAGCGCGGCCAACGCATCGTTGCGCGAATCCCTCGCCGAAGCCGGGCAACCGGTCGATCGCGAGGAATGGGGCATGAACGCGCAAACGGCCAACGCCTACTACAGTCCGCTCAACAACGAAATCGTTTTCCCCGCCGCCATCCTGCAACGGCCGTTCTTCGACTACCGCGCCGACCCCGCCTCGAACTACGGCGCCATCGGCTTCATCATCGGCCACGAGATTACGCACGGCTTCGACCTGCAAGGGTCGCGATTCGACGCCAACGGCAACCTCGAAGAGTGGTGGACCGCCGAGGACCGGGCCCGCTTCGAGGCGCTGAACCAGGATCTGGTCGCGCAATACGATGCGATCGAGGTGCTTCCCGATCTCTTCATCAACGGGCAACTCACCGTCACCGAGAACGTCGCCGACCTCGGCGGCATCGAGACAGCGTACGACGCCTTCCAGAGTCTCCTTGATGAACAAGGCGCCGTGGCGGAATCAGAATCCAGCGCCGCGTCGCGTACCGGCGATAATGTCGCCGATCTCACACCAGACCAACGCTTCTTCATCGCCGCCGCCACCGTCTGGCGCGGCAAGATGCGCGACGAGGCCTTGACGACGCGGATCCGCAGCGGTGTCCACTCCCCGCCCGCGGTGCGAGCCACCCAGCCGCTGCGCAACACCGACGAGTTTTACGAAGCCTTCGGCATCGTCGAAGGCGACCCGATGTACCTGGCGCCCGCGGAGCGGGTGCGCATCTGGTAGCCGAAGGTGGCGGGGTGTCAGGGTGACAGGGTGTCGGGGTTGTTGGCTTCGCTCGTGTGCAAAGCGCCTCGCCCCCTATCACTGCGCTACCAATCTGCATTACCCTGTCACTCTGACACCTTGAGACCTTGACACCCCGTAGGAGATCGCGGATTGCGCACTCGAACCTGGTTAATGCTCGCCTTCATCGTGGTGCTCGCCCTCTTTGCCGGCTGGGTCTCGCTACCTGGCAACGGTTTTGACATCCGGGGTTTTCGCGCGGCCCATCCGGTGCTGCTGGGGCTCGATCTCCAGGGCGGTCTGCAAGTCGTGCTGCAGGCGCAGCCCGTGGCCGGTCAGTCCCTCGATAGCGGCACCCTGGAAGGGACGCGCCAGACGATCGAGCGGCGGGTCAATGCCCTCGGTGTCAGTGAACCGCTGATCCAGACCAGGGGCAACGACCAGATCATTGTCGAGCTGCCAGGGGTCAACGACCCGGACCAAGCCGTCGCCGTTCTGCAAGAGACGGCGCTGCTGGAGATCATCGACCCCCAGGGGCAGTTTCTCCCCCCAGGCACGATCGTGAACACGACCCTCGGACCCGCCGACCAGGGACAGGGCGTTGCCGCGCCGGCCACGCCGGTAACCGCCTCGGACGGAACCCCGGTCGCGGCCACCCCGGTCGCCGGCATTCAGGAGCCGACGGGTCCGGTCTACGAAACGATCATCAGTGGCGACGACTTGCGCGATGCCTACGCCACCACGGGCAACACGGGTCTGAACCAGGTCGTCGGTTTCGAGTTGCAGGGTGACGCGTCAACCCGCTTTTTCCAGTACACGAGCAGCCACCTCGGCGAACCGATGTCGATCGTCATCGACAAACAGGTCATCTCCTCACCGAGAATCAACGGCGCTATCTCGGGGCAGGGCATCATCGAAGGGGTGCCCCCCGCCGAAGTCAACGACATGGTCATCCAGCTCAAGGCCGGCGCCCTGAGCGTGCCGCTGGAGATCGTGCAGAGCCGCACTGTCGGCCCGACGCTCGGTCAGGACTCCATCGACCGGAGTCTGGTGGCCGGCGCCATCGGGCTCGGGATTGTCGGGTTGTTCATGATCCTGTTCTACCGCGTTCCGGGGGTGATCTCGGTCATCGCGCTGCTGATCTACACCGCCATGATGTTCGCCATCTTCAAGTTGTGGCCCATCACGCTGACGCTGGCCGGGATCGCGGGGTTCATCCTCTCCATCGGCATGGCGGTCGACGCCAACGTGTTGATCTTCGCCCGGGTCAAGGAGGAGTTGCATCTGGGCCGCTCACTGCCGCAGGCCATCGAGCTCGGGTTCAACCACGCCTGGCCGTCGATCCGGGACTCGAACATCACTACCATGATCACCACGTTGATCCTCTACCTGTTCGGCAGCTACACCGGCACCTCGATCATCACCGGCTTCGCGTTGACACTC
>DASSOW010000095.1:0-8805 GCA_035700175.1 Gemmatimonadales bacterium
AGCCTTCAGCCTTCAGCTTTTAGCCTTCAGCCTTCAGCGCTTCGCCCCCAGCGTCTCATACGCCGCATCCGGCGGCGCATCCCCGTTGGGCCAGTCGTGTTCTTTTCCGGCGAGATCGGGCCGTGGCTGCGCATTGATGAACGCGGCCACATTGGCGGCCTGCTCGTCGCTGAGCGTTCCCGGCTTGTCAAAGGGCATGTTCTGCCGGATGAATGACCCGGCCGTTCGGAGCCGAGCCATCCCTGCGCCGATATTGTAACTCCCGTCACCCCAGAGCGGCGGTCCTACGCCGCCCGACCCGTCGGCATTGTGGCAACGCGCGCACTCCGTGGCATAGAGCGCGCGGCCGGCGACCGTGTCGCCATGCAGCAGGCCGAACTTCGGCAGCCCCTGCCCCATCACACGCGCCCCTTGCGGCACCCCTCGCGAGAGCCAGGCAAAGTACGCCACCATGTCCTTTACGTCCTGACTTCCCGCAGGCGGCGCGCTGCCGTTCATGGACCGGAGAAAACAGCCGTTGATGC
Source organism: Gemmatimonadales bacterium (assembly GCA_035700175.1). Lineage (GTDB taxonomy): Bacteria > Gemmatimonadota > Gemmatimonadetes > Gemmatimonadales > GWC2-71-9 > CAMLHP01. Next base: position 525 of record DASSOW010000095.1, read on the forward strand.
GGTCTTCGATGGTGATGACCGCGGCGCTGCGGGCGTTGTATTGCGGAAAACGTGCGTACACCCCCACCCACGGGATGGCGTTGGCCTGAGTTCCGTTGGCCGGATGGCAGCTGGTGCAGGCGAGCCGGTTGCCCACATAGGCCGGCATGCTGTCGCGGGTGTGTTCGAGCACGGCGCGGCCGCGTCGGATGGCTGCGCCCAGCGGTCCATCGGGGATCTGGGAGTCGGCTGGCACCACCAGCGGCACCGTGTCCAGCACCGCAACACCGGGCCGGTCAGGCCGCTGGCCACATCCCATGCCCACGGCGGTGGCCGCCGTGAGCATGAGAAACGGAAGGGACGCGCGCATGCCGGCAGCTCAGTCGCGGGCGAGCATCCGCTTGATGGGGCGCACGAAGACCAGCATCAGTGCGCACGAAGCAAGCACGAACACCGTGACGGCCGTGAAGATCTGGTCGGTGGTGAACGAGCCATAGAAGCCGGCCACATTGCCGCCGATGAAATTGCCCACCGACGCCGCCAGGAACCATACGCCCAGCATCAGCCCCGCGTAACGCATGGGCGCGAGCTTGGTCATGGCCGAGAGCCCTACCGGGCTCAGGCAGAGTTCTCCGATGGTGTGGAAGAAGTACGTCATGATGAGCCACATGGGACTCACCCGGCCACCGCCCGCCGAGAATTGCGCCGCCGGAATGAGGATGGCGAAGCCCACGGCGAGGAAGAAGAGACCGAAGGCAAACTTGGCCGGCGTGGATGGTTCGCGCTTGCCCAGGCGCAGCCACAGCCACGCGAAGACCGGGGCAAGTACGATGATCCAGAGCGAGTTCACCGACTGGAGCTGGCCCGCCTCGACGCGGATGCCGAGGATTGTCCGCGCCGTGCTGTTCTCGGCAAAGAGGTTGAGGGTGGAACCCGCCTGTTCGAAAGCCGACCAGAAGACAGCGGCGCCCAGGAAGAGGACGAAGATGACCAGGTGACGCTTGCGCTCATCCCGGTCCCTGCTGCCGATCGTCAGCAGCCAGACGAAGAAGAGCACCGACGTGCCGAGCAGGATGAAGGCCATCGTCGCATTGACGGTGGCCATGGCGGCGATTGCGCTGTTGCCGGCCAGCATCAGGACGGCGGCTCCGCCCACCAGGAGCGCGATAAGCGCGACGAGCGCCGCCCGGCGGCGGCCCGGCGCAAGAGGATCACCCGGTTCCTTGCCCGCGCCCCGCAGGTGCTTGGCCCCCAGCACGTACTGCACGATGCCGAAGAACATCCCGACGGCGGCTGCTGCGAAGCCCCAGTGCCAGCTGCGAGCAGGATCCATTCCCCAGCTTTCCAACTGGGCCCGGAACCACGGCTTCTGCGCCAGGAACGAGCAGACCAGCGGCGCAATGAAGCCGCCCAGGTTGATGCCCATATAGAACAGCGAAAAGCCCGAGTCACGGCGCACATCATCCTTGGTGTACAGCTGGCCGACGATGGTGGAGATGTTGGGCTTGAGGAGGCCGGTGCCGAAGATGACGAGGAAGAGACCCAGCAGGAAGAACGGGATGCCTTCCATGGCCAGCGAGATGTGGCCGAACATGATGATGATGCCGCCCACCAGCACCGCTCGCTGCTGGCCGATCACGCGGTCGGCAAACCACCCGCCCGGCAGCGCGGTCAGGTAGACCATCGACGTGTACATGCCATAGATGGGGCCGGCCGTCTCGGTGCTGAACCCGAGGCCGCCCATGGCCAGCGGCGCCGTCATGAAGAGGATGAGGATGGCCCGCATCCCGTAATAGCTGAACCGCTCCCACATCTCGGTGAAGAAGAGCGTGGCCAGCCCGCGCGGGTGTCCGAAGAAACCGCGGTCGGTCGTCGTGTCAGGCGCGGCGGCGGCCGCCGTGGCAGTTGCGTGCAAGAGGCGGGCTCCTGTCGTGGGAATGACTCAGGGTTCTCGTCCGAGCTTGCGCTTCAGCTGGGCTAGTTGGGCTTCGACCGCGGCCTCGTGGAGGCGGCGCTTTTCCGCGGCCTGCTCGAGCTCGGCATCGAGGTCAACGCCAGGCCGGCTCCCGCCAGCCGCGGCAATGTCGCGCCACGCCCGCTCGATCGATTCCGGCGTGTCGGTGCTCAGCCCCCGGGCCGCGGCACCATACTGCGTCATCATCTCTTCGAGTTCGCGCTCGGCCAGTGCCAGTTCGTCGCGCTGGACGGCGAGTTTCCGCTCCAGCATTTCGCTGCGGGCCCGGTGCCGGGTGGCAAATCGCTCCGCCACCTCCACCGTCTCCTGGTCGTCGATTCCCGCCGCCAGGTCCCTGCGGCGCACCGCATCGGCGTGCTGGGTTCGCTCCGAGGCAAGCTCCCGCTCGGTGCGGGCAAGGGCGTCGCGCATGACCCCAAGCCCGGTACGCATCTCGATCACCGCATCCCGAAGCGCGCCGCTGCGATCACCGGGTGATTCAGCAAAGAGACGCTCCAGGCGGGCCTTGAGTCCGTCGAATGCCGACACGGGGCTCCAGCTCTCGGAGGAAAGGCAAAGGTTACGGGCCCTGCGACGGGGCGTCAAGCGACGATCCGGCCGGTTTACCCGGTTATCTTGCGGATGACGGCACGAATTCACCCGACCGGAGGCGATCATGCCGAAACTGCCGGCTCTGCTGGTCCTGCTCTGCGTAGCGACCGCCTGCGGCGGCGACAAGCGGGGTGGAGCAAGCTGCGGCATTGCCGCCATGGTAGGGCCCACCCAGCTGCTCAACCAGTTCACCATTCCGCAAATGACGCTGAGCCGCGCGCCCCGCAACGTGCCCGAGCGCCTGCCGGCCCGGATCGCCGCGGCCGCTGCGTTCTCCAGCGTGGTCGGCGTCTCAGCCGAGGCCGATTCGGTCCTGCTCGTGGGCGTCGAAGGCCAGGTCCCGGCCAATTTCGTATTGGGTTTTGGCGTGCTGGTCGTCACCCCGTCGGGCACGCCCGAGGGGATCATGCTCTATCAGGGACCGCCCATTGCGGGTGCGCCCCAGCTCGGCACGGTGACCTTCGGCGCCATGAGCGCGCCGCTGCTCGGTGTTGAAGCCGATGCCAGTGTCTATGAAGACCCCAGCTGCGCGGTATTCCCGGATTCGTTGAGGAAATGAGTCGCAGGTCACAGGTCGCAGGTCACGCGACTTGCGACCTGTGACCCCTCAATGCACTCCCAGTTCCCGCAGAATCCGGCCCTCCGTCATCGCACCGGGAAAGAGAAACCGGTCGCTCATCCCATTCAGCGCCGCGCGCAGGGCGACAAAGCGCTCGGCGGCGGTGCGGAAGACATCCCCGAGGCCGCACTGATCGGCCAGTGCATGCTCTGAGGCCATGCCGAATCCGCGCCGTCCCATCGAGTCATAGTACGAGACATCCGGACCACCGTGCCGAGCCCGGCGCGCGGCGATATAATCAGGGTACAGGCCAGCAAGCCAGAGTGCCCGGTTGCCCAGGTGTACCATGGTCATGAAACGGCGCTCCCCGGCGCTGGCTTCGAGGTCGGCCAGGATATCCACGAGGAAGGCATGCTTCTGATCGTCGTGCAAGGAAATGCGCTCGGCCCGGTCATGTTCGCCAAAGGCGACCAGCAGCGACGCCAGGTAATCGGTGAGCTCGCGATCGTCGAGACCGGAGGCCCGCAGGTAGTGGCGCATGGCTACATACAGGAAGAGTCGCTCACTGGGAACCATCACCGAGCGCAGCGCGGCCAGCCGATCGAGCAGGTCCGGAGCATCGAGCAGGGCGTCCGGACCCTCCTCGGCGAGCTGTCGCTCCAGCTCCGCCTGACGCTGGCTCGACCCTGCGGCCAGGGCCGTGAGGGCGACATCCAGGTCACCAGGCAACAGGCTGCTGCGAAGATCGGCACGGATCATGGCTTCGTCTCCTGAGAATCAGCCACTCACGGACACCGGGGGCCTCGCTCGCCGGCTGGCCGGCCTGGGTCACGAACTCGCCGGCCTGCTGCGGCAGGATGCCGTGATCGAAGTCCTCATCAATACCACCCGGGACATCTTTCACCCTGCCGAAATCGTCCTCGGCCTCATGCAGGACGACGCCGCGCGGCCGGCGACACTGCACACCTGGCCCGAACCCGACGCCGACCGGCGCTCCATCGCGGCCAAGGTGGCCGGTGACATGCCCATCACCTTCGACGATGACGCCGGCCACTGGAAACTGGCCCCGCTCCTGGCCAGGCGGCAGGTGCGTGGTTTTCTGGCGGTCCGCGACCCCGTGAGCCCGCTCAACCTGATCGCCGGCGACCTGCTCGCGGCCATCGCCGCCCAGGGGAGCGTGGCCATTGAGAGCGCCAAACTGGTGGACATCCATGACGATGGCCGGCGGTCGTGGCAGGAAGTCGTCGATGCACTCGCGCTGGCCATCTGTATCGTGGACCAGTCGGGCAGCATACGTCGTGCCAATCGGGCCTTTGCCGACCTGGTGAGCGCACCGCCGGCCGTGCTCGTTGGCCGGCCATGGAAGGGATTCGTTCCGGTCGAATGGGCCGAGAACCTTGAGCGCGTACTGGCCTTCCCACTGGGACAGGAAGTGGAGCTGCAGACAGGCTCACGCTCCTACGCCGTAAGCGGTGTACCGGTCGGCGAGGGCGACAACATCGGCATCGTGCTGCTGTTCCAGGACCAGACCGAGGAACGACGCCTGCAGGAGCAGCTATTGCAGAGTGCCAAGCTCTCCGCCATGGGGCAGCTCATCGCCGGCGTGGCACACGAGCTCAACAACCCGCTGGCCTCGGTGGTGGGCTTCGCCGACTTCCTGGGCGAGATCCCCGATGTGCCCGCGCCCTTGCGCGAGCCGCTGGCCGTGATTCGCGAAGAGGCCGAGCGCGCGTCGGCAATTGTCCGCAATCTCCTCAACTTTGCGCGCAAGCAGGATCATCAGCGCGGCCCCACCGACATTCGCGAACTGCTCGGCTCCACCATGGCGCTGCTGCGCAATGCACTGATGGCAAGCCGGGTCGAGGCCGGTCTCGAGGTCGAGCCGGGCCTGCCTCCCATCGTCCTCGACTCCAACCGGATCCAGCAGGTATTCGTGAACCTGGTCACGAATGCCGCGCAGGCGATCGCCGCAACCAACCGGCCGGGCACGGTGCAGCTCATCGCACGGCGCTTCCACGAAGGCGTCGCCATCGACGTGCGCGACGACGGGCCGGGCATGGACGCGGAGGTGGCGCGCCACGTGTTCGACGCGTTCTTCAGCACCAAGCGCGACGGCAATGGCACGGGGCTCGGCCTGCCGATCAGCCAGGGCATAGTGCGCGAGCACGGCGGTCGCATCACGCTCGCCACCGAGCCCGGCGAAGGGGCCACCTTCACCGTCTACCTGCCGTTCGGCGAGTCGCCCGAACCAGCAGAGCGCAGGATCGAGCCGATCCGCCCGCTGGAACGGAGTCTCCGCGTCCTCGTGATCGACGATGAACCGCATATCCTGCACTACATGCGCGCGACCCTGGAGGCGTGGGGCCACCATGTGGATGTCGCAGCCGATGGCGCCGAGGGGCGGCGCATCACCCTCGAGGAAGACCATGACCTGATCATCTGCGACCTGCGCATGCCGCGGCTGGGCGGGCGGGAACTGTTTGAGGACATCTCGACCTCGCGGCCGCAGCTGGCCCGGCGCATCTTTTTCTCGACCGGGGACACGGTGCGCGGCGATACGCTCCAGTTTCTCGAGAGCCTGAACCGACCCTGGCTCCACAAGCCCTTCGGGCTGGCCGAACTCCGCGCCCTGCTGGCCACGGCCGCCCGCATGGCGACAGGACGGGATTCGGGCACCTACCATGTCATCGCCGAGTCGTCGTGACTTCGCGCCGGGCGGCCAGGGGCTTATCATGCAGCGTCATTACTGAACGACTGGTCCATGATCTACGTCTGCATTCCGTCACACGATGAAGCCCGGACGGTGGGACTCCTGCTCTGGAAGATCCGGCAGGTGTTCACCGAGTTTCCGCGCGAATACCAGTTGCTGGTGGCCAACGACGGCTCGTCCGATTCCACGGCCGAGGTGCTGGCGCCCTACGCGCGGGTCCTGCCCCTGACGGTCATCACCCACGAGCAGCGCCAGGGATATGCCGCGACGATCGAGACCCTGCTCCGCACCACCCTGGAGCGCAGCGACCGGCCCAAGCGCGATTACGCCGTCATCATGCACGCCGACTTCACCCACGACGCGGATGTCCTGCCGGACATCGTCCGTCGGCTCGACAGCGGGGCGGACCTGGTTGTGGCTGAAGGCCAGTTGAATGGGGAACAGTCGCGGGCCCGGCGCTGGCTTCGGCGGCTGGCGCCGCTGCTCCTCGGCCGCCGGGTGCGGGTCCCGGGCGTGCGGGACGTGGTGAGCGGCTACGCGGCGTTCCGGCTCATCGCCCTGCGGCACGCCCTGCGCGAACGCCCTGCCCGGCTCCTCAACACTGAGGGCTGGGCTGCGCGCGCCGAGCTGCTTGCGATTACGGCAAGGCACGCCCGTCAGATCGAGAGCCTGCGGGCGCCGGAACGGCATGACCGGCGGCCCCGACCCAGTCGAGTTGCGCCGGTCGAAGCCGCCCGCGACCTCTGGAAGGCGCGGCGTGAGCTGGGCGGGGCTGCGCTTGGCGTCACGCAGGCGCAGCCCGCCCAACCGGGCTGAGTCGCCTCAGCCCGCCTTGCCGGTGATCAGCTCGCGCAGACGAGCCGCCGTGTCAGGCGCGATCGCCTTGAGAATGAGGTAGAAGACCCACCCGAAGAACGCCCACACCAGCACGGTGAAGAGCGCCGACAGGATCCAGCCGAAGAAGCCAAAGAACAGCTTCAGCGCCACGACACCAATCACTGCGAACACCGAGAAACCGAGGATGCTCCGGACCATGCTATTTTCCTCCGAGGTGGCCGGTCGCGTCATCATACGCCCCGATGTTTCATAAAGTTTCGTCGAGGCATCAAGTGACTTCCAGTTATGATGTTATCATCGTCGGCGGCGGCGCCATAGGGGCGGCGTGTGCCCGGGAACTTGCCCGGGAGCGCCGACGGGTCCTGGTGCTGGACCGGGCCGAGACCGAGGGCGCCGCCTGGCGGGCGGCCGCCGGCATGCTGGCGCCCCAGATCGAGAGCGAGCGGAACGAGTCGCTCTATGAACTTGGTGTGGCCAGCCGGGACCGCTACGCCGAGCTCGCCACCGAGCTGCAGGATGCCACGGGCATCGATATCGGCTTTTGGCGCGAGGGCATCGCCCGGGTCGCCTTTGACGAAGCCGATGCCTCGACGCTCAAGGCGGCGGTCGCCTGGCAACGGCAACAGGGCCACCGGTGCGACTGGCTCGATGCGGATGAAGTCCGCAGCCAGTGGCCCTGGCTGCGAGCACCGCTGGGCGCCCTCTGGTCGCCTCAGGATGGAGCGCTCGATCCGGTGAGCCTGGTAAACGCGCTGCTGGCCGACGCGGTCCAGCATGGCGCGGTGTTGCTGCGACAAGCTGCGCGGCGAGTGGAGCGCGATGGCGACAATGCGGTCGCCGTGATCGCGGATGAACGCTTCACCGCCGACGACATCATCATCGCCGGCGGTGCATGGTCGGGGCGGCTGGAGGGCCTGCCGCGGCCGCTCTCGGTTGAGCCGGTCCGGGGCCAGATGGCTGCCTTCGCCTGGCCCAGCGATACCCCTCGCACCATCCTCTATCATCATCACGGGTACGTGCTCGCGCGCGGCGACGAAGCACTCATCGGATCCACCATGGAGTACACCGGATTCGATGCCAGCGTCACCGATGCGGGGCAGCAGCGGATCTGGTCCGCGGTGCGAGAGCTGTGCCCGCCGCTTGGCGCCCGTCCGGAAACAAGGACCTGGGCGGGACTCAGGCCGGTAACGCCGGACGGCCTGCCTATCGTGGGCCCAGCACCTGACCTTGCCCACCTCTGGTACGCCACCGGTCACGGGAGGAACGGCATCCTGCTGGCCGCCATCACGGCCATCCTGCTGCAGCAGATGATCCGTGGCGACCCGGTGCATGAGCACGCCAGGGTGCTGGACCCATCCCGCATGTGGATCTGGTAGGTTTCGCCGATGCGATCAGTGCATCCGTACCGGGGGCGCCTTCCGGCCATGCTGGCGGTGCTCTGCCTTCTCATCTGCGCCGCGGTGCGCCCCGGGATGGCGCAAGGCGCCGACCTGGTTGCGGCGGAACGTGGCGCACTCAGCGACTGGCTGCAGCATTCGCTTGTGTCACCATACGCCGCCCTGGCCCAGCTGCCAGTTGGCCAGGGCATTCGTCTTGGCCCAGGCGACGCCGACCTGGCCCTGCCGGGTGT
>DASSOW010000096.1:0-3676 GCA_035700175.1 Gemmatimonadales bacterium
CCCTATCTCGTCGCGGCTGACGTCTATCGTCCGGCCGCGGCGGACCAGCTGGCGACGCTCGCCAACCAGGTCGGTGTCGGCGTCTACGCCGAGGCGGGACAGAGCGACGTCGTCAAGCTGGTGAAGCGCGGTATTGAAGAAGCTGGCAAGGCGCGCGCCCGCACGGTCATCGTGGACACCGCCGGCCGGTTGCAGATCGACGAGCAGATGATGGATGAGCTTCGGCGGCTCAAGGACGCCGTGAAGCCCACCGAAATCCTTCTCGTTGCCGACGGCATGACCGGCCAGGACGCGGTGCGGATTGCCAAGGGCTTCCACGACGCGCTCGACATCACCGGCGTGGTGCTCACCAAGATGGATGGCGATGCCCGCGGCGGCGCGGCGCTCTCCATTTACGGTGTGACGAAGGCACCGATCAAGTTCGTCGGCGTCGGCGAAAAGATGGACGGGCTCGAGGTCTTTCATCCCGACCGGATGGCCGGCCGCATCCTCCAGCAGGGCGACGTGCTCTCGCTGGTGGAAAAGGCCCAGCAGAACCTGGACGAGAAGGAAGCCGAGCGGCTTGCCAAGAAGGCGGGCTCGAAGAAGGGGCTGGACCTCGAGGATTTCCTCAAGGCCATGCGGCAGATGCAGAAGCTCGGTCCGCTCAAGAACGTGCTGGGGATGCTGCCGGGGGTAAACCCCGCCATGCTGCAAGCCGCGAACGTGGACGAGAAGAAGATCAAGCACGTGGAAGCAATCGTGCTTGCTATGACGCCGAAAGAGCGCAAGGACCCCGACGTGCTCAACGGCTCGCGCCGGCTCCGGATTGCCAAGGGCGCCGGCCGGCCGGTACAGGAAGTGAATCAGCTGGTGACGCAGTTCAAGCAGATGCAGAAGTTCATGAAGATCGCGGGGAAGCCCGGTGGATTGGGCGGCATGCCCTTCCGCCGCGGTGGATTCCCCGGGTAACCCGCACAGACCAAGGGCAGGAAAGATGGCAACTCGTATCCGTCTGCGCCGCGTCGGCCGCAAGAAGCTGCCGGTGTACCGCATCGTCGTCGCCGACAAGGAATCGCCGCGCGACGGCCGCTTCGTGGAAATCATCGGTACCTACGATCCGCGCGCGGAAGACGGCAAGCAGGTCACCGTGGACACCGAGAAGGCGCGCGCCTGGCTGGCCAAGGGCGCCACGCCGTCCGACACGGTGGGCTCCCTGCTCAAGCGCGCCGGCGTCACCACCGAGGCGTAGCATGGCGGCCGACGCCCGCCACCTGGTGGTGGGCCGGCTCCGGAAGCCGCACGGTCTCAAGGGAGAGATCGCGGTCTTCCCACTCACCGACACGCCCGAGGTGGTTTTCGAGCCGGGACGGTCGGTGTGGATCATGGACCTGGGTGGCGAGCTGGTAGCGGGGCCCTTTCCGGTGGAACGGAGCCGCGGCTATCATCGCGAATGGCTGCTCAAGGTCGAGGGCGTGGAGGAGCGGGATGCCTGGGCACCGTGGCGAGGTCTCTTCGTCGGCGTGCCGCAGGACCAGCTCCCGGAGCCCGAAGGCGACGAAGTCTACCTGCACGAGCTGGCCGGCTTTGCCGTCCGCAACTCGGCAGGCGACCCACTCGGCATCGTCTCCGATGTCTATGAGATGCCGGCGGGCGTGATGATCGAGGTGCAGGGCCCCAAGCGCGAATTTCTGCTGCCGTACCGGCGCGAGTTCGTGACGGCCGTGGATCGGGCGGCACGACGCCTCACGGTGGAACCGCCGGCGGGGCTGCTGGACGAGTGACCCGGGCGGAGGGGAAATGACGCCGCTCCGCATCAATGTGGTGACGCTCTTTCCCGAGACGCTGGCGCCGTACCTGGCGACGAGTATTCCGGGCCGAGCGGCGCAGGCAGGGCTGGTGGAGTTCCGGCTGGTGCAGCTCAGGGAGTTCGCCCACGACCGGCACCACACCGTGGATGACTATCCCTACGGCGGGGGCGCCGGGATGGTGCTCAAGCCGGAGCCGTTCTTCGAGGCGGTGGAGTCACTGGGTCAGCGTTCGGGACCTATCGTCCTCCTTTCGGCACGAGGCCAGCGGTTCTCGCACGATGACGCGGTGCGGTATGCGGTGAGTTCGGACCTGACGCTGCTCTGCGGTCACTACAAGGACGTGGACCAGCGGGTGGCAGATGGGCTGGCCACGGAAGAGCGCTCCATCGGCGACTTCGTGCTTTCGGGCGGTGAGCCGGCGGCGCTCTGCATCGCTGACGCGGTGGTCCGGCTGCTGCCGGGCGCCATGAGCGATCATGAATCGGCCAGCTCCGATTCGCATTATGATGGAGTGCTGAGCCCGCCGAGCTACACGAGGCCGCCCGAGTATCGGGGAATGGCAGTGCCGGAGGTGCTCCTGTCGGGTGATCACGAGAAGATCGAGGCGTGGCGGCAGGCAGCGGCGGAACGACTGACGCGGGAACGCCGGCCGGACCTGTGGGACGGGCGGGAATCGGAGACGTAAGAGCGGACGCGGTGGCGTCAGGCTGAATTTCGATGTCGGACCGGTCATGCAGGGGCGGTCCGCGGACCGCCCCTACCAGGCAGGGCGGACATAGGGGTAACCCTGGCATCACCGCGGGCCGCCCCTACGTGGCCGCGAATGAATTTCGATGTGCGAATTGGGATATTTTTCTGGGGGTCATGATGGAACGGTTGGCGGCGGTGGCGCGTGAAGGCCTGCGCTCGGATATCCCGGCCTTCGAGCCGGGAGACACGGTCAAGGTGATGGTCCGTGTCACGGAAGGCGAGAAGGAACGACTGCAGGCATTCGAGGGCGTCGTCATCGCCCGGCGCGGCGGCGGCGTCAGCGAGAATTTCACCGTCCGGAAGGTCTCGGCCGGTGTTGGCGTCGAGCGCATCTTCCCGCTGCACAGCCCGATGATCGCATCGGTCGAGCTGGTGCGGCGCGGCCGGGTGCGCCGGGCCAAGCTCTACTATCTCCGCCGCCTCAGCGGCAAGGCCGCGCGCATCCGGGAGAAGCGCGAGCGCTGAGATGCCGATCGAGCCCACGATCGCCCGCGAAACCGCGGCGTGGGACGACGCCTGTCTCCTCGTAGGTGTAGACGAAGTCGGCCGCGGTCCACTGGCAGGTCCGGTGGTTGCCGCGGCCGTCGTTTTTCCCCGAAACTTCCAGCCCATTCCCGGCGTCCGGGACAGCAAGACCCTGCCTGCTGGCCAGCGTGACGTTCTGGCCATCAGCATTCGCGCCACGGCGCTTGCCCTCGGGGTCGGCGCCGCATCCGTTCGTGAAATCGACGCACTCAATATCCGGGTGGCCACCGCGCTGGCCATGCGCCGGGCGCTCCGGCGGGCGCTGGCCCGGTTTGATGCCGCGAGTCGCATCCTGGTGGATGGATTGCCGTTCCGCGAACTGGGCTACGCCCACGAGGCGCTGGTCGATGGCGACGCCCACTGCTTCTCGATTGCGGCGGCGGGCATCGTGGCCAAGACGGTGCGCGACCGGGTGATGCACCGGCTCGCTGCCCGGCATCCAGGCTATGGATGGGAAACGAACGTCGGGTATGGCACGCCGGAACACCAGCAGGGGCTGCAGCGCCTGGGCCCCTGCGTTCATCATCGCCGCTCCTTTGCGCCTGTTGCCCAATTGGCCTTTCTGTGAGGATCTGATGCGCACCATCGGTCGTGCCCTCCTTGCCTGCACC
>DASSOW010000097.1:0-3030 GCA_035700175.1 Gemmatimonadales bacterium
CGGAAGCGGGCGCTGGCCTGCTTGAACTCCTCCAGCAGCTCCAGCGGCATGCCGCCCGCCGCACTCTGGTGCCGCCGCCGCTCCTCCGGCACCCGGCTGAACCAGGTTGCCTGCGCCAGGATGTTGACCCCACGGGCCCGGAGCACCTCCTCGAGGTCGCCAAAGGTGATGGCGGCATCGAGGTCGGGGGTGCCTTCGTCGGCGTTCACGCCGGCGTGGACGATCCGGAGCCCCGGCCCGAAGCGGGCGCGCAGGTGCCGGGCTTCGGCCACCGGCGGGGTTGTCACCGGTGCGAGATAGGGGATCAGCTCGGGGAACTGGGCCCGGATAGTGTCCACCACCACCGGGTCGGTGGAGCGGATCAGGGTGCCCCAGGGCTCTTCCCGCCAGAGCTTGAGGTATTCGGCGGCGACCATCTCGTCGCCGATGATTCCCCGCGTGACCGTGCGGAAGCCTGCTTCATAACAGGCATTGACCACCTGCTCCGGCGTGGCGGGGTAAAAGTGGGCCGCCATCTCCGGGCTCAGGATCAGGATGCCATCGCCCTGGGAGGCGATGGCGAGCGCTCGGCCCACCTCGCCGTTGACCCGGACCGCTTCGTGGGGGCAGACGGCGTAGCACTGGCCGCAGCGGATGCAGAGTTCGTCAACCACCTGCAACAGCGGCGCCTCACCGGCGACCGCGATGGCGTCGGTGGGGCAGTCACGTACGCATGCCAAGCATGCGACACACGATTCCGCGTCGATGACGAAGTGCAAGCAGCTGCCGCCCTGATTATTGAAAAGGGTGGCTGCCAATATGTGCGGCCGGGTTAAAGAAAGTCAAGAGGTGAGCGGACGCAAACCGTAGCAAGATCGCAACTTAGCCGTCGAGATGCTGCATCATGGAACCGCCACAAGCGGGGCTAAATCATTCCAGCGAATAGGCTTTGATCTTCCGGTACAGAGTTCGCTCCCCGATCCCCAGCTGTTCGGCCGCCTTTCGGCGGTTTCCCCGGGCTTCCCGGAGCGCCGCCCCGATGGCGGCCTTCTCCACCTCCTCCATGGTCATCCCGGACCGGTACACCACGTCCTCGTCGGTGTCCCGCTCGGCAATCTGGGACAGGTCGCCCACGATGGGATTGTCCGACAGTTCGATGACCCGGACCCGGGGCGGTCCGTCGTCCATGCGGCGGCGCAGCTCCTCTACCTGCAGGCGCAGGTCCACCAGGTTCCGGAGGATGAACTCCAGCTCCTGGCTCCCGATGCCATTCTCACGCGCCATCTGGGCCACCCGCACCGGCAGGAGCGCCGGCCCCTCGGCGATGTCGGGTGGGATGTCGCTGGCCCGGATCTCGGTCCCCGGCGCCAGGACCACCATGCTCTCGATCAGGTTGCGGAGCTGGCGGACGTTGCCGGGCCAGGGGGCGTTCACCAGCCGCTCCATCGCCTCGGGGGCAATACCACGGAAGGTGCGATCGTGGATCCGTGCGAATTCCCTTGTGAATCGCCGGACCAGGAGCGGGATGTCGCCCCGGCGTTCGCGGAGGGGCGGCAGGTAGATGTTGAGGACGTTGAGCCGGTAATAGAGGTCGTCGCGGAACTCGCCAACGGAGACGAGATCGCGGAGGTTGCGGTTGGTGGCGGCCACCACCCGCACATCCACCCGGATCGGCTGGGTGCCGCCCAGCCGGAAGAAGGCCCGGGTCTCCAGGACCCGGAGCAGCTTGACCTGGACGCTGAAGGGGATCTCGCCGATTTCATCGAGGAAGAGCGTGCCGCCATCCGCCAGCTCGAAGCGGCCGAGGCGACGCTCGGCGGCGCCAGTGAAGGCGCCCTTCTCGTGGCCAAAGAGCTCACTCTCGAGCAGCGTCTCCGGCAGCGCGGCGCAGTTGACCGCGAGGAACACCTTGCCCCGGCGTGGCGAGAGGTCGTGGATGGCCTTGGCGACGAGCTCCTTGCCGGTGCCGCTCTCGCCCTGGATGAGCACGGTGCTGGTAACCGGCGCCATCTGCTCGATCTTCACCAGCACTTCCTGGATCGCTTCGCTCTCGCCGGCAATGCCGGTGCGCTCCTGCAGCTGGCGGCGCTCGATCAGCCGGCGCGCCATCTCGGTCAGGTCGTCGGCGGCAGCCGGCTTGGTCATCACCTCGGTCGCACCGATCCGCCCCACCCGTTCGGCGCGTTCGGAGTCGGTGGGCTCCAGCAGGGCGAGGGTGGACGCTTCCGCCTCCCGCGCGAGCGCCATGAGATGGCGCGCCGGCGGCTCGTAGATGGCGCCGGAGAGGATGATGAGTTCGGGCCGCTCACGGCGGAGCACGCCGGCCATATCGTCCATGGAGCCGACCATGGCGGTGCTGAATCCCGCCGCCTCCAGCGCTGCGTTGGCGCGGACAGCGGTCTCGAGGTCGTCCATGGTGATGAGGATCTGGCTGGCCATGGCAGGAAGATAGACGGACAGGCGGACAGACGGACAGACGGACAGGTCTGCTGGCTGCTGGCCTTCAGCGTTCAGCCCTCAGCTCTCAGCTCTCAGCTCTCAGCTCTCAGGCGTCAAAAATTCACCTGACTGCGTTGGTGGTGTGACGGATGCGGCGGCCATGGCCCCCATCTTGGCCGCATGCCCTCTTGCCATTCTTCTGCGCCGAGCCGAGCGTTATGGGTATGCCAGATACTGCGGGACGCGGGACGCGGGACCCGAAGCGCTGGACCCGGAAGGCGGTGCTCGCCTTGCCGGATGACAACAACCGCTACGAACTCATCGGTGGCGAGCTGGTCGTGACGCCGGCACCGAGCGGGCGACACCAGCTCGCGCTGATGGCGCTCTATGACTGGCTTCGGCCGCTGGTCGATACAGCGGGGCTTGGCGGTGTGCTTGTATCGCCGGCCGACATTGCGCTCGGTGAGGACGAGATCCTGCAGCCCGATCTGTTCGTCTATCGTACGGCAACAGGTAAACCGCTCGGCAACTGGTCAGATATCAGTGAGCTCTTCCTGGTCGCCGAGATTCTATCGCCCTCCTCGGCACGGTATGACCGCGACATCAAGCGCC
>DASSOW010000098.1:0-3440 GCA_035700175.1 Gemmatimonadales bacterium
CGCGCCTGGATCGAGCGACTCTTCGTGCTTGAAGAAGCCGACTGGAAGGTCCTGCGGGATCCGGAGGAGAGCATCATACGGCCAGGTGGCCAGATCTTCTTTGCGATGGACGGCGCGCAAGCGGTCGGCACGGCGGCCGCCATTCGAGTCTCCGCTCAAGCCTTCGAGCTGGGGAAGATGGCCGTGAGCCCGTCCTGTCAGGGCAGGGGCCTGGGAGAGCGGTTGGGGCGCGCGGTGATCGACTACGCCCGTTCGGCGGGGGCCGAGACGATTTACCTGGAGACCAACAGCCGGCTTGCCAACGCCATTCGGCTGTACCAGCGACTTGGCTTTCGGAAGGCGGGCTTTCCCGTGCAATCGGACTACGCGCGAGCGGATGTGTACATGGAACTGCGGCTGAGGGCGGAGGGCTGAAGGTTGAGGGCTGAAGGTTGAAGGCTGAGGGCTGAAGGTTGAGGGCTGAAGGTTGAAGGCTGAGGGCTGCCCTGAGCCCTAAGCCCTGTCGGCGGCATCGTGTTGAAGGCACCGCCTGTCGTTCGCAGTCTAAGACGCGCCGGCTGCGAGGCGAACGTGTGGTTTGGCAACGACTTGGTTGGATCCATTCAGGATGGGCACAGTCGGCGAAATGGTGATTGCGCTGTGATTCGGCGGCCCAAGGGGCGCACGCCTCGCGGTTTGGCAGTCTTTCCGGATTAAGCCGCGCGGCGTAGAATGGGAAGCCTGCGGCGTCACAGTCGAATACTGATTAGGCGGACGTCCAAGAAAGTGCTACCCTATCCCAACCTGACACTCCGGGGTATGCGATCGTGAAGCCACCTCCACCTCCCGAGCCGGTCGGTGAGCTTCGACTCTGGGCCTCGAGTGACGAGGCGGACGAGGCCTCCGTCAGCCTGGCCTTCTTTGATACCGAGCGCGAACCTGGCGCCCCCGAGCTGGACCCTGACCATGTGACCAAGCTCCTCCAGGCCGAACCCACGCGGGCAATGAGGCGAGGCGCGGTTCTGCCGGATCCACAGTACCATCGGATCGCTCGAACGAGCTCCTGGCGCCTACAGGGGCCGCGGTTGAGCGACCCGCCGTTGGAGCAGCAGATCAGACAGTTCCTCGCCCGGCTGCCGCCACCGGGCCCCGTGTGGAAGAGCTACGGCCATGCAAGGGGCAGCTGTTCTGCGGACTATTCCTGCAGTTCTGGAATCGCGAGTGCCATCTGTCGCCGGAGCTGCTGCTTGAGGTTGCACGGCGGCACATCAGCCTTCGGCTCGACATCTACTTCGAGCGAGAAGAGCCGGACTTCAGTGAAGACGCCGAGTAATCTGGGCGCCGCGCCGACGCCGCCTAACCCGCGCATGCAGCCGACGGGCCGGATGGGACCCGAACTCCGTCCGGGCGTTGCCCGCCGATGGCGCACCGCGGAACGTAGGCTGGTGCGGGCGCGGGCATGATGGCCCGCAGCTGATGCGCATTTCGTCAGGCACCTCATGGCTGAAATCAAATGACTGAGCTCTCAACCCGTCAGATATCGGAAGCCGGCCGGCTGCTGGTTCAGTACCAGTTGGCGAAGCACGGCATCGCAGCACAACCAGCCAGTGCAGGGGCTGGATTTCACCTCGCTTTGCAGACCACGCGGGGTCCGGAGACTGTGCGAGTGTACACGAACCGAGCCCCAAAGCCGGCTGGTGGCAAGGGACGTCCAGCCCTGGCTTGGATGCTTGATGGACGGGGAAGCTCCGATTGGATCGCAGTCGGCGATCTTTCTACAGAGCGGGTGTGGTTATTCCGAACTGATGAGGCCTTCACGGCGGCACAGCAGCACCCAGGCGGCGGCGGTCATCATCTGGTCATGGTGACTGATCATGGTTTGACAGAGTCAAAGCATGATCGGATTCTCGATTCAGACTTTGACGCATTCGCGCTGGGGCGGCGTGTCGACGAGCTTCGGTGACCGGGGTGCCTGATCACTGCCTGCAGCCGACAAGTGCGCCGGCGGCTTGCGTGCGTTTGAGGCATGCATGGTGCCCTTGCAGCTGATGCGAGGCCAATAGCCGAATCAGCTGTCGTCAGCCCCTCGAAGCGAGGCACGCATGCCGACGCGCACGCCACTGATGCGTTTCTCCTGGATCGTCGCACCCTCCCCCGTGTTCGCGTTCGCCTACGGGCTCCTCGGCGCCACACCGGGCCCGCTGATGATGCTCTGCTTTTCGTTCGTTCCCCCGTTCGCGGTGGCCGCGTGGCTTGCGGCCGATGCCCGCGCAACCCAGGTTGGCGCCGTCTTCGACGCGGGCTGGCTCTTTGCCATGACGTGGCCAGTCGCCGTGCCCTGGTATGCTGTGCGCACACGCGGCATGCGAGGCCTCGGACTCGCCGCGCGGCTCTATCTTTTCGCGCTTGCCCCGGTGCTTGCCTTCGCGGTGGGGTATGCCCTTCGCCTGGCCTTGACGTAGCACGGCAACGCCCGACCGCCTTGCGCCCGGACCGAAACGCACCGAGGTCCCTTATGGTGGAGCGAGTCATGAAGAACTCCTTGCTCCTGCTCGCGGCCGCGTCACTCGCCTCAGCCTCCGCGGCGGTGCCGAGCCACGCCCAGACGACCGCAACATCGCCGGCCTCGGCTGCTGCCCCTCTCCAGGAGCTCAGCAAGGCACTGGCCGGAAAGTGGAAACTCGACGTCCGCTTCGAGGCCGATCCTGCCTCGGGCATGAACGCCGTGGAAGGCACCGGCGAGGAATCATGGAGCGCCGGTCCGGGCGGCATCACGCTCATCGAGCAGGAACACATTCCCTCGCCCCAGGGCGACCTGTTCCTGATGGGCCTCATCTGGTGGGACAGCAGCCGAAATCAGCTCGCCGGCATGGAGTGCAACATCTACATGCCGGGGACGTGCGATCTCAAGGGCGCCCTGAACGACATCGCCATGAGCTGGGACGGCAGGAAGTTCCAGATCGACGAACAGGAAATCCACGGCGGCCGCCACACGGTCTATCATGAATACTGGACCGACATCACGCGAGACTCCTTCACGCAGACGGGTGACGTCACCCGACCGGACGGCACGACGACACGATTCCTGACGATTCACGGTACGCGCGTGAACAAGCTTACGTCTATCGGCGGTGGGTAATCGCGCCTGGGTACAATCGAGTTGACCTGGGAGACGACGTCTCCCGGAAGCTGTCTGACTCTGTCGTACATGGCACCATGGCAACGATCGCGCGCTGGATCTGGACGGAGACAGAGACGCGGCAGCCGGCCCTGGACCATGGCATCGCCTGGTGTCGCGCGCTTGTAGCACAAGCGTTGATCGTCAGACCACGGACAGACGGAGCCGACATTTGACGATTCGAGACCGCCTGTTCCGGAGCGCCGTGGTGGCCCTGTTTGGTGCGGGAGCGGGCTTCGTGCTCATGCTGCAATGCGACGTCTGGAAGCGCGCGTTTGCGGAG
>DASSOW010000099.1:0-2059 GCA_035700175.1 Gemmatimonadales bacterium
CTGCTCGCGCCCGTCTTCGCCGTGGTGGCTTCCGCGATCCGGCTACGGGATGGATCGCCTGTGCTGTATCGCCAGCGTCGAGTCGGCACCAGGGGCACGTTTGAGCTGCTCAAGTTCCGCACCATGCATGTCGCGGCCGGCGCAGCCATCACCGCAGGCGGCGATCCGCGGATCACCCGCACGGGCCAGCGGCTCCGGCAGTGGAAGCTGGACGAGCTGCCCCAGCTGGTGAACGTCGTCCGCGGCGAGATGAGCCTGGTGGGGCCGCGGCCCGAACTGCCCGAATTCGTGGCGGAGTACACCGCGGACCAGCGCGAGGTGCTGCGTTACCGCCCAGGCCTGACCGATCCTGCGTCCCTGCGGTTTCGCGACGAGGCAGGCCTTCTCGCTGCCGTGCCCGATCCGGTAGCGTGGTATCGCGACGTGCTGCTGCCTGAAAAATTGCGGCTGAGTATCGCCTATGCCCGTCGCGCCACGCCCTGGTCCGACCTTCTCGTGCTCACCGCCACCATCTGGGCGCTGCTCGGCGGCGGGCGGCCCGCGTCGTTCCGTCAGTTGCCAGAATATTCCGGATCTTCTTCCCGTCCCCAGGATGGCGCTCATGCTCCCATGTCCTAGCCCCGCTCGCCTCCTTTTGCTGCTGGCCGGCCTCTGGCCAGCCGCTACAAGCCGCAGCGCAGCTCAGACGCCGCCGACGGCGGTCGTGTCCGTGACCAATGCGCAACTTCGGCCCGGTGATGTGCTTCGCATCACGGTCTGGCGTCAACCCGAGCTCAGTGGCGAATTCCATGTCCTTCAGTCGGGCACCATTGGCCATCCGCTCTATCAGTCCATCATGGCCGTCGGCACCCCGTTGCCGGAGTTGACGGAACGCATCCGCACCTACCTCACCCGCCTGGTGAATGATCCGCAGGTGGTCATCGAGCCGCTGGTCAGTGTGGCCGTGGGCGGTGAGGTGCGCACCCCCGGTCTCTACACCCTGCCGCTGGGCACCACGATCTCCCAGGCCATTGCACAGGCGGGAGGCGGCGGCGACGAGGGCAGCCTGCGCAATGTGCGCCTGATCCGCAACGGCCAGCGCGAGCAGATCGACCTGGCCGACCTGCGCGTCAACCGCGCGAGCGAGCCGGTGCAGTCAGGCGACCAGATCTTCGTCTCGCGCCGGAGCAACACGTTCCGGGACATCATCGGTCCGCTGGCGAGCGTGCTGGCTGCCGCCGCGGCCATCATCACGGTATCGCGCCAATGAGAGACCCATATAACGGGCATCGACCGCTCACGCCGCGCCGGATTCCGCTTCACGACGAAGACCTCGACGAAGAGGTCGCGCTCGCCCCGCTCGACCTGCGGCGCATGTTCGCCATTGTCCGGCGGCATTTCGGGCTGGTCGTGACCTGCACCCTGGTCGCGGCGGCGGCGGCGGCGGCTTACGCCAAGCTGCGGGCGCCCACCTATACGGCCACCGCGGTGATCCGCCTCCGGGACACCCGGGCCCAGATCAGCGGTGGCCTGGCCACTGACGGCGCTGATGCGCTGGGTGGACCAGAGGTCAGTCCTCTGCTTTCGCTCGTCGAGCTGCTGTCGAGCCGGACCATGGCCGGCACCGTGGTGGACAGTCTGCCACTATTGCGGCTGCAGTCGGAGGATCTCCCCCTGGACGTCGTCCGAGCGCTCCGGGTGGGGAGCAACAGCCACGTGGATTCCCTGAAGCTCCAATTCGGGCCAGACGGCATCGTAGTACCAGACGCCCCGGAAGCCTCGCCGGTGCCGTACGGCATGCCGCTCGGCAATGACAGTTTCGTGGTCATGATCGCGCGGCGGCCCAAGGTGGAGCAGGCTACGCTCCATCTCAGGTCTCGCGACGATGCGATCCGGGCGCTGCTGCTCAATCTCAGCGTCAGACCGCGCGAGAACACCGACGTGGTTGACGTCCGCTTCAGCGCCGGGGACTCGCTCATGGCGCGACGGGTGGCGGACCGGCTGGTGAGCGTATTCCAGAGCGCCAATGCGTTTTCCGAGCAGACTGAATCCCGTGCCAGGCGCCAGTTCCTGGGCGAAC
>DASSOW010000100.1:0-11345 GCA_035700175.1 Gemmatimonadales bacterium
ACGTGCCAATGCCCTACAACCGCGCGCTGGAGAAAGCGGCCAAGCCCGATCCGGATACGGTGGTGGCGACGGCGAAGAAGGTCCTGTACGCCGAGCGCTAAGCGCTCAGCGCTTACGACATACGACTTACGACACACGACGGTACCAATGGCAACCAAGGTCGTCATGGAGGCGCTCTCACCCACGATGGAAGAGGGGCGCCTCGTAGAATGGAAGAAGAACGAAGGCGACGCGGTCGCCGTCGGTGACGTGCTGGCCGACGTCGAGACCGACAAGGCCGTGATGGAACTGGTGGCGCGCGCCG
Organism: Gemmatimonadales bacterium; assembly: GCA_035700175.1. Classification (GTDB taxonomy): domain Bacteria; phylum Gemmatimonadota; class Gemmatimonadetes; order Gemmatimonadales; family GWC2-71-9; genus CAMLHP01. Next base: position 305 of record DASSOW010000100.1, read on the forward strand.
AGGGCACCCTGCTGAAGCAGGTAGTGGCCGCCGGAGCCACCGTCCCAGTCTCCGATGTGGTGGGATGGATCGGGAAGCCCGGCGAAGAGGTCGGGGGGGACAAGGCGGACGGGGGGGACAAGGCGGACAAGGCGGACAAGACGGGCGAGACGGGCAGGACGGGCAAGTCTGGCGCTGCAGGGCCGAAGCCGGAGCCGGTGGAAGCACCCAGGCCGGAACGGAAGCCCGAGCCGGCACCTGCCGCCGCCTCAGCCCCCGCGGCGGCCACCGCCACGGCGGCTGCGCCGCCGGCCCGCAGCAACGGCGAGCGGGTCAAGGCCTCGCCCCTGGCGCGCCGCATCGCCACTGAACGCGGAATCGACCTGGCGAGTATCCAGGGATCGGGCCCTGCCGGCCGGATCATCCAGCGTGACGTGGAGTCGGCCCAGCCGGCCGCCCCAGCCCCGGCCCAGAAGCCGGCCGGACTGCCCGCGCGTACGCTGGTCATTCCTCAAGGCGAAGCGTACCGCGATGTTCCCCTTACCCAGATCCGCAAGACCATCGCCAGGCGTCTGGTGCAGTCGATCGGGCCGGTGCCCACGTTCTACCTCACGACCGAGGTGGACATGGAGCGGGTGGCCGACGCGCGCGAAGCCATCAACGCCGTGGGCGAGGGCAAGGTGTCGTACAACGACATCATCATCAAGGCGACCGCGCTCGCCCTGGCGCAGCATCCCGAGTGCAACGGCTGGTGGCAGGATGACCACATTCGCTACTGGTCCGAAGTGCACCTGGGCATGGCCGTGGCCATCGAGGACGGCCTGATCACGCCGGTGATCCGCCACGCCAACCTCAAGTCGCTGCGGGACATCTCCGCCGAGACGCGTGACCTGGCGGCGCGCGCTCGCGACCGGCGGCTTACGCCCGAGGAGTACACCGGCAGCACCTTCTCGGTCTCCAACCTCGGCATGTTCGACATCGACGAATTCACCGCCATCATCAATCCGCCCGAGGCCGGCATTCTGGCGATCGGACGCATCAGCGAGCAGACGGTGCCGGCCGCCGAGGGGCTCGAGGTGCGGAAGCGGATGAAGATCACCATGTCGTGTGACCACCGCGTCATCGACGGCGCCACCGGGGCGCAGTTCCTCCGCACCCTCAAGCGGATGCTGGAGAACCCGCTGGCGATGGTGTGGTGAGCGGGCGTCGCAGGTCACAGGTCGCAGGTCACACGACCTGTGACCTGCGGCCTGCGACTTATCTCTTACGACCTACGACTTTCGACTGAGGATCCCGTGGCACAATTCGACGTCATCGTTCTGGGAGGCGGACCGGCCGGCTATGTATGCGCCATCCGCGCCGCGCAACTGGGACTCAGCACCGCCGTCGTCGAGAAGGACAAGCTGGGCGGCGTCTGCGTCAACATCGGCTGCATCCCGACGAAGGCCCTGCTCTACAGCGCCTATATCGCCCGCGTGCTGGCCCACGAGGCCGCCGACCTCGGCATCACCACGGGTGAGACGAAGACCGATTACGGCGTCGCCATGAAGCGTTCCCGCAAGGTGTCGGAGCAGAATTCCAAGGGCGTCGGGTTCCTCATGAAGAAGCACAAGATCACCGTGCTGAGCGGCACCGGCACGGTCCTGCCCGGCCGCAAGGTGAAGGTCGGCAACGACACCCATGAAGCGAAGAAGGCGCTGATTCTCGCGACCGGCTCGCGGGTCAAGGGCATTCCCCAGATCGGCCTCGAGCTCAACGGCAGCACCGTCATCTCCTCGGATGAGGCGCTCTTTCTCGAGACCGCACCGAAGAGCCTGGCCATCGTGGGCGCCGGTGCAGTCGGGACCGAATTTGCCGACATCTTCAACGCCTTCGGCACCAAGGTCACCCTCATCGAGGCGCTCCCGCGCATCCTCCCGGTGGAAGATGCCGAGAGCTCCGATGCTGTGGCCAAGAGCTACAAGAAGCGCGGTATCGACGTGTACGCGGGCGCCAAGGTCACCTCGGCCAAGGTGGCCAAGGACAAGGTGACCTTGCAACTCGAGGTGGGCGGCGAGAAGAAGACCATCGAGGCCGAGAAGGTGCTGATGGCCGCGGGCCGCGCGGTGAACACCGAGAACATGGGGTTCAAGGAGGCCGGCATCGAGCTGACCGACCGCGGCTTCGTGAAGGTGAACCTGGACACGCTCGAGACCACCGCCAAGGGCGTCTACTGCATCGGCGACGTCGCGGGCCCGCCGATGCTGGCCCACAAGGGGAGCCGGGAAGGCGTCGTGGTGGCGGAGCGGATCGCGGGACATCATCCCCCCGCCATCAAGTACGACAACATTCCCAGTGTTACGTACTGCAAGCCGGAAGTGGCCAGCATCGGGCTGACCGAAGACCAGTGCAAGGAACAGAAGCTCGAGTACCAGGTGGGACGGTTCCCGTTCAGCGCCAATGGCCGGGCTCGCGCCACCAACGAGACCGAGGGCTTCGTCAAGGTCATCCGCGGCAAGAAGTACGGCGAGATTCTCGGCGCGCACATCGTGGGAGGCCACGCATCGGAGATGATCCACGAGCTTGCCGTTGCCCGGGAGAACGAGTTCACGGTGGAGGAAGTGGACCTGGCGGTGCACGCGCATCCGACCCTGAGCGAAGCGACGGCGGAGGCGTGCCTCGATTCGATGGGCCGCGTCATCCACATCTGACGTGACTCAGCCCGAACGCGATCCCGGGCTGGTCGGCCAGGCGGAGGCCGAGGCCCGGGAGGCTGCGGACGCTGACGTGCGCCGGCTCGTGCGCCTGGCCCTGACCGGGGCAGCCATGGGCACCTTCGTGGGCACGGCGGCCGTCATCGGCGCCATGCTCGCCGTGCTGCAGCTGCAGGCCCGCACCTCTACCGACGACGGCACGCTGGTACTGCTGATCGCTGGCGGCACCCTCGGGGGGCTGGCGGCGGGTGCGGCCAGTACCTGGTGGATCCTCGCCCCGCTGGGCAACTGGTTTCGCCGTGGCATGCTGGCCACGGTCAGCGCCTTTGCGACGGTGCTCGCCATGCTCCTCGCCTTCCCCGTGCGCGGCCTCTTCGGCAGCGGCGGTCTGCTCGTCTTCGTCCTGCTTTGCCTCCTGATCGCGCTCTGGCTGGGGCGCCGCGCTCGCCGGCTCACCGCCTGATTCAGCGGTTGATTTGGCGGCGCAATTCCGCCATTCTCCGAACCATGTCAGACGAAGCGAAGCGAGGACCGGCCGCCCAGGCCGACCAGCGGGTACAGGACATCCTGCGCGCCGCGCGCCGCTGGGCCGCCGAAGCTCCCAAGGCGCTCGAGCCGTCCATCCGGGCGGTCTGCATCCGCCTGGCGGAAATGGTCGCCGACCAGCGGCACTACCTCGCACCGCTGCCCGAGCCGCAGGAAAGCGAGCGCCGGGAGGTGCTGTCGCTGGTGGCGGAGCGCCTGCGGTCACCGGGCGTGACCAAGGACGTGAAGCCGCATCTCGCCGCCCTGGCGGAGATGGAGCTTCGCTCGACCGGCTCGTGGTCACTGGTGGCGTCGGCGCAGAATGAGTGGATCGAGACGGCCATCCGCTACCTGGAGCGGTGCGCCGAGGAACTTCCGGAAAAGGACCGGCCGGATCCGTATTGGGCGGATGACGTCGTGGCAGGCATCATCGCCTCGGCCCGCGCCCTCATTGGCGTGGACGAACTGCAGGCGCGCACCGAAGCCCGCTATTCGGGCGGTGTGCCGCGGCCGGTGCTGCCGCCGGAGGAGTGATGGGAGCCGCGTAGGGGCAGAGCCATGGCTCTACCCCTACGCGGCCGATTACATGGCTCCCATCAATTCGAAGAACCTCCCAAACACCCGCACCCCATCCCACAACTGCTGCAGGTCAAGCTTCTCGTTGGGCGAATGCAGCCCATCGTCGGGCAGGCCGATTCCGGTGAGAATGACCGGCGCGCCCCGCTTGCCCAGCTGTGCCACCACCGGAATGGATCCACCCGCACGCACCGCGATCGCGGGACGGCCGGCAACCTCCTCGAAGGCCTGATCCAGCAGCTTGAAAACCGGATTGGACACATCCACCTGCACCGGGTCGGCGCCGTGGATGGCGGTCACCGTGACATCGGCCCACGCAGGCGCGAGCGCCTGCACGGTGTGCGTGAGCGCATCCCGGACGCCGGCGAACGTGAGCCCCGGTACGAGGCGCAGGCTGACCTTGGCCGTTGCCGCCGCCGGGATCACCGTCTTGGCGCCCTCCCCGACGAAACCGCCACGGATGCCATGGATCTCGAAGGTCGGGAGGGCCCACGTCCGCTCCATGACTGAGCGGCCGACAAGCCCGGTCAAGGCCTTCCCGGTAATCTCGTGCGCCAGGTACTGCTCGGTATTGAAAGGCAGCTGCCTCCAGGCCGAGAGCTCGGCAGCAGTGGGCGGGATCACCTGCTCATACAGTCCGGGAATGTTGATGGTGCCGTCGGCTGACTTGAGCGACGCGAGCAGGCGGGTGAGCGTCTCGAGCGCATTGGGAGCGACGCCGCCATACGTGCCGGAGTGCAGGTCACGCTGCAGCGTCCGCACCTGGATCTCGCAGTAGCACATCCCCCGCAGCGCCGTGTAGACCGCCGGCCAGCCGGGCGCGTAGTAGCTCATGTCACAGACCACGACCGCATCGGCCTCGACCCGCCACGGGTCGCGCTCCAGCACAGCCGCAATCACGTCACCGCCGCATTCTTCCTCACCCTCGATCAGGAACCGGACATTGAGCGGTGGCGTGCCGCCAGCCGCGCTCGCCGCTTCCCACGCCTTGAGCAGGCAGTAGACCTGTCCCTTGTCATCGGCGGCGCCGCGGGCGAAGAGCTTGCCATCCCGTACCGTGGGCTCGAATGGCGGCGTGGCCCACTCCTCCAGCGGATCGGGGGGCTGGACGTCATAATGGCCGTAGATGAGGAGGGTAGGCCGTCCCGGTGCCGCCGGCCCTTCAGCCCAGACTACCGGATGCCCGGGACCCTCCAGCAGCTCGACCACCGGGCAGCCGAGGCGCCGAAATTTCCCTTGCAGCCACTCGGCGGCGCGGCGACAGTCTGCCGTGTGGGACGGAAGGGTGCTGATGCTGGGGATGGAGAGAAACTCCGAAAGTTCCCGGAGCATCAACTGCTGGTCGCTGCCGCCCAGGTCGCTGGTCATGACGTATTGCTCGATGGTGAAGAGTGATCTGAGGCCAACCATCCAAGGTAACGGCGTCCGCCGCGGGGGCGAACGGCTGACGTGGCGTGCCGAAACGTGCTGAGGTGAGGGGACTCACAGAGACAGTGCGCGATCTCTGCTAAAATGTTCGCTCACGACTGGCGCCGAGTGACTCCGGGCCAGTCTCAAGCGCTCTACCGCAAGAGAGGCGTAACGTTATGAGACACCGTATTCCACTACTTTCCACTGGACTGGTTCTGGGCCTGCTGGCGATGGGTGCCGGCACGGCGCGGGCGCAGGATGTGACCCAGCCCAACGAGAAGGCGCTGCAGAAACAGTGTCTTTCTCTCGCCCAGCGTGACAGCGCTCGGGACAATTCCAACATGGCAGCCCCGGCACCGGCCGTGAGCGATTCCATTCGCACCCTGTGCGACAGTGTGAACGCGGCCAATCCGGACTTCCAGAAGCAGATCGAAAAGCAGAACAAGGACAAGTATCCTGACTCGGCCAAGCCCGACAAGGATTCCACTGCGTCGGTCCAGGAAGCTTCCCCCGGGATGACGTCGGTTTCGCCCGCGACCCCGGCGGCCCCGCCCGTGACCACGGGTGACAACACCGCGCAGCCGGCGACGCCGTCCTCAGCGGCGGTTCCCTCGGATCCTAACCATCCGACGGACAGCACCACGACGGCTCCGCCGCCGCCGCCCAATCCGAATACCTCGACTCCTCAGTAACACCGGCGTCGAGTCCAGTACCAGCCGCAAAAACGCCCCGGCCGCTCGCCGGGGCGTTTGTGTTGGGGGCGTAGGGGCGGGCGCCCCTACGGCCCCGACACCGCCGCGTTCAACCGCGCAAATGCCTCATCCCCCTTCGCTCCCTCCATCAGCTGCTTCAGCTCGGCCACCGTTGCCTTGAGGTCCCCGTCGTGCTGCTGGTAGTACGCTTCAAACCAGTCGAGGTGGGACCGGTAGATCGTGGCACCGATCAGTCGGGCGTTGTTCACCGGGCGCTCAGGCATCGAGCCCACGGTGTAGGTGCGCAGCGAGTCCCGCAGCGGACCTTCCAGCTGGGCCCGGGCCCAGCGTCCCTCCGCCAGGCGACCGGAGTCGAGTGCCGCAGAATCCGGCTGCGTGGCGTAAAAGCTGTCCAACCGTGCCGTGAGCTCGGTGTAGAACGCCCCCAGCAGGATTTCGTCATGCCAGCGGTCGGCGGCGCGCCGCGCGTCCAGCGTGTCGCCCCGCTCGCGGAAGAACCGTTCCGCCGAGCGATACCCGACCAGCTGCGCGAAGCTTTCATTGAACGGCGTGGCGCTCGGGACGTAGAGCGAATTGTGCGCGATCTCATGAAAGACGGTTGCGGCGAGTTCCATCGAGTCCGCGGTCAGCGCCGTGGACAGGAGCGGATCCTCGAACCAACCCAGCGTGGAAAACGCGCCCGACGGACGAAGGTAGATGTCGTAGCCGCGGTCAGCGAGGCGCGCGGCCTCGCGTTGGGCGGCATCGGCCTCGAAGAAGCCCTTGTAGGGCATCCGGCCGACGATCGGCCACTTCCACGTGAAGGGGCAGATGCAGTTCGGCGGCGCGGCCTGCAGGACCAGCAGCAGCGTGTCGCGGCCGACGTCGGCGTAGCTCGTGTAGGTGTCGCCGGCATCGAGGCCGAGCGAGTCGGCGTAATTCCGGACCGCAAGAACGAGTTGCAGTGACGAACGCAGCTCCGGTGGCGTGGCAGAATCGGCCACCAGCCGGGCGATCGATTCGCGCGACTGCAGGATGCGCGTCTCCTCGAGGCCGGCGCGCGTGACGTAGCGCACGTCGTCACTGGCGACGTAGGCGGTGCCCGCGCCCGCCACCAGGGCGCCGACGATGATCAGGAAAATCATGCAGCCTCGACGGCGCACCTGCTCAGCGCACCCGCGCGATGCCGATCCGGGGCACGGCGGTGCTGCTCCCGATGGCTCGGCGCAGGCTGTCCGTCAACTGCAGCGTGACCGCCGCTGAGTTGGGCGGCTGGATGACGCGCAGGTGAAGGCCCGATCCGGCCCGGAGGGTGCCCTTCCGGTCATAGGCGCTGGTCGTGATGCTGTCCGGCCGGAGCGGGAACGCCTGGGGGAAGTCCGTGGGGTCCTGGGCATGCAGGTCGGCGAAGGTCGCGCGGAAGTTCCAGCTGGTGTAGCGCAACCGTGGCTCCTGCGTGACGAATGCCGGCAGGTCATCCAGGTAATTGGCGAGCTGCCACTGCGGCACCAGCGTGCTGAATGACACGCCCGTGGCAGCGGCCACGTTGTCGGCGCCGAGCTTGTTGGTGGCGACCAGCGCCCTGGTGAATGCGGCACCGGTGATGTCGCTGCCGAACTGGTCCACCAGCCACCGCACGAAGAGCCAGTTGGCTCCGCGCTCTTCCAGCAGCCCGCTTGACGAACTGGGCTCCACCAGGAAGAACTCTTCGGGATTCGACAGGTAGCCGTAGGCGTTCTGGACATCGCCCACCTGAAACTGGGTCAGGCAATCCTGGTTCACGCAATACTGGTCGGGGATGCTCCGGCCGCCGATCTCCTCGGCAAAGTGAGACAGCCCCTCGTTGAGCCAGGTGTCCTCGCTCAAGCCGCCACGGACCAGCACGTGCTGGTTGTAGCTGATCATGTGCTGGAACTCGTGGATGAACGTGGGTCCGAGATACGAGCGCGCAAACTCGTGCGAGATGCTGCAGCCGCCGTTGCTGGGATCGGGCACGAGGCCGTAGAACACCTCGCCGCCGTTGGATCCCGTGTTGCCAGGCAGCAGGTCGTTGCCGTAGAAGAATCCGAGAATGACGCTGCCGCTCGTGTTGCAATCGGGACTGAGCGCGTTCACCTGGTTGGTGAGCAGCACTACTACGACGCCGTTGTTGTCGAGGTCCGATTCGCGCCCGAACGACGTGGTGTCGAGCGGGTAGAGATAGTTGTCGAAGAGGAACCCGACCGAATCGAGGTCGGCCTGGGTGTAGCCACCTGCGGGGACGGTGTTGTCGAGGTAGATGGCCGCGCCGCCCGCACTGCTCACGTACTTGGCCGTGGCGGAGACATCCACGAATCCGGTGCAGTCAATGGTCTGGCAGACCTTGAAGGTGCGCTGGCTGCCGACCGCCGGCGGCACCGCTGCGGCACCGGCGCTGATCTGCGCCCGGCTCAGCGCCAAGGCGCCCGGTTGCTGCGCGAGCATGCGTTCCCGGCTCCGGAGCTCGGCATCGAAGGCCGTGTTTGGCCGGAGCCCGCCACGCCGGCCCTGCAGGTGGGAGCGGGCGAGTGCCTGAAGCGGGGCAACCGATGCGGTGACACCCGCGGGGCCGCCACGCACTTCATAGCTGGTGGACGTGCCCGAGGCCGCTTCTCGGCCGTTGGTTGCCGCGGCCATGTAGAGATATTCGGCGCCGGCCGCGCCCGCGGCCGGAAAGCGAAGGCAGCCGCTGTTCACTGCCGGATCGACAATGATCGATTGCCCTGCGTTCAGGCTGATCTCCGTGACCGCAGAGCACGCGACGTTACCGGAGGTGTCATCGGGAGGATTGCCGGGGCCGATGGTCTCGCCACCGCATGCCGCGAGTGAGACTGCGGCGGCCAGCAGCAGCCCCAGCGCCTTGTTTCCCACCATTTCCCTCCAGGCCACTGGCGAGCCGGGGTTGGGGTGATTAAGCGTAGGCATCACAACGCCTTTTGACAATCGAGAACGCGGCCGATAGCTTCCCGCAGTGAGACACAGAAATCATTGCGATGTTCCGTTCCGCAACGCCTGGCGGGCCTTCCGGCCGGCGGCGTACCCTTCCCTGATCCGACCTCCCGGCTTCGGCAGGCCGAACTTTCAGCAAGAAGTGGGCGAGCCCAGGCACGGCGCCCGGTAGACGTCATGGCGTTTGTTCACCTGCACACCCACAGCGAGTATTCCCTGCTGGATGGCGCCAATCGCATTGGCGACCTGGTCTCGCACGTCCGCCGTCTGGGCATGGACTCGCTGGCGGTCACCGACCACGGCAACTTGCACGCGGCCTGGACCTTCTACGAGACTGCCCGCGCGCAGCAGCTCCGCCCCATCCTCGGCTTCGAGGCGTACCTCGCGTTCGGACCACGCCACGAGCGCGACAAGCCCAGCTGGGCTCCAGCCAATTACAGTCACCTGGTACTACTGGCGCGCAATCGCGAGGGGTACCGGAATCTCGTTCGCCTCTCCTCCATCGGTTACACGGAAGGGTTCTATCGCCGGCCGCGCATCGATCGCGAGGTGCTGGCGCAATATTCGGAAGGGCTCGTCTGTCTTGCCGCATGCATGTCAGGTGAGGTGGCGCTCTACCTGCGGCAGCAGAAGTATGACGAGGCCCGCCGCACCGCCACCTGGCTCTCGGAACTCTTCGGGCCGGACAATTTCTGGCTGGAGATCCAGAAGCACGGTATCCCGGAAGAAGACATCGTTACCGAGGGGATGCTGGGGCTCAGCCGGGACCTGGGGCTCGGTGTGGTGGCCACCAACGATGCCCACTACCTCCGCCGTGAGGACGCCGAGAGCCACGATGTGCTGCTGGCCATCGGCACCGGCGCCGACCTCGACGACCCGAAGCGCTTCCGCTTCACCGGTACCGAGTCCTACGTCAAGAGCGAAGCCGAGATGCGCGCGCTCTTCCCCGGCCAGCCAGACGCGATCAGTGCCACGCAGGCGGTGGCCGACCGGTGCGAATTCGACTTCGAGAAGCGCTACTACGTCCCCAGCTTTCCCAAGCCGGAGCAGTTCGACACCGACGAGGCGCTGCTGCGCCATCTCACCGAGCAGGGCGCCGAGCGGCGCTACGGCGCGCCCCTGCCCGACGCCGTGCGGGAGCGGATGGAGTACGAGCTGGGTGTCATCAACACCGCGGGCTACGCCGGCTACTTCCTGATCGTCCAGGATTTCATTCACGCCGCCCGTGAGCGCGGCATCCCGGTGGGGCCCGGTCGCGGGTCGGCCGCCGGCTCGCTGGTGGCCTACGCCCTCGGCATCACCAATGTCTGCCCGCTCGCCTTCGACCTGCTGTTCGAGCGCTTCCTCAATCCGGAACGCGTCTCGATGCCTGACATCGACGTGGACTTCTGCTTCGAGCGCCGGGGCGAAGTGATCGAGTACGTGCGCGAGCGCTACGGCCGCGACAGCGTCGGGCAGATCGTGACGTTCGGTACCATGAAGGCACGCGCGGCGGTCAAGGACGTGGCCCGCGTGCTGCGCATTCCGCCCGGGGAAGCTGACAAGCTCACCAAGCTGATTCCGTCGGGCCCGGCGTACAGCCTCACCATCCCGGAAGCGGTCAAGAAGGTGGACGAGCTGCGTGAATTGGTTCGGGGCAACCCGTCCTACCAGCGGCTCATGGACCTGAGTGCGCGGATCGAGGGCGTGAGCCGGCACATGTCGGTGCACGCGGCCGGCGTGGTGATCGCTCCGGGACCGCTGGCCGACTACGTGCCGGTGTGCACGGCGCCCACCAAGGGTGCGGGCGCGGCGCTGAATGGCGAGGACTCCATCATCACGCAGTACGAGATGGGGCCCCTCGAGAAGGTCGGCATGCTGAAGATGGACATGCTGGGCCTCAAGACGCTCACCGTGATCCACGACGCCGTCGCCATGATCCGGGAGCGACGCGGCATCGAGCTGGACATGGATACGCTGCCGTTCGACGATCCGGCGGTGTACGCCCTGCTCCGCGATGGCCGCACTGCCGGTGTCTTCCAGTTCGAGTCTCCGCTGGCCACCGAGACGCTGCGCGCCATGAAGTGCGACCGCTTCGACGACCTGGTTGCTTCCAACGCGCTGCTGCGTCCGGGGCCGCTCGATGCCGGCATGCACACGGTGTTCATCCGGCGCAAGCTGGGCCAGGAGCAGGTGAAGTATCCCCACCCGCTGCTGCAG
>DASSOW010000101.1:0-3731 GCA_035700175.1 Gemmatimonadales bacterium
TCTTGGCGCCGCCGCACCCGTCAGCCAGGAACAGGAGGGCGCCATGCCCCATCGTGTCCAGGTCACCCGGTTCGCCCCGTTCCTGATCCTCATCCTGGCAAGCATTGCGGAGGGCTGCGCCGGCCAGGAGCCGGCGGCACCACCGCTCGCCGCCCAGGTCACCATCTATCGCGACAGCTTCGGCATCCCCCACGTCTTCGGCGAGACCGATGCCGCCACCACGTTCGGCTTCGGCTATGCCCAGGCGGAGGACGGCTTCCCTCGGCTCGAGGACAACTACATCCGCGCGCTCGGCCGCCGGTCCGAGGTGGATGGCGAGGCGGGGTTCACCGACGACTGGCTCAACCGGCTCCTTCGTATCCCCGAGTTGGCCCGCGCCGAGTATGGCAGGATGGCGCCGCACGAGCGGGAACTGGTGGATGGCTTTGCGGCGGGTATCAACTACTGGATGGCGAAGCATCCGGAGGTGAAGCCGAGGCTGCTCCAGCGGATCGAGCCGTGGTATCCGCTGGCGCTGATCCGCTACCTCTATTTCCAGAACGGCTTTGTCTACAGCGCCGGGGTGCGCGGGGACGAGCTCGCCGGCGCGTCGCATGACAGCTCACTCGTGGCGCAGACCGGCTCCAATGGCTTCGTCATCAGCCCATTACGGAGTGCCACCGGACATGCCATGCTGGTCATCAACCCTCACCTGCCCTACTTCGGCCCGTCGCAGGTCTACGAGGGACACGTCCACAGCGAGACCGGCTGGAACTTCACCGGCTACACCCGGTTCGGATTTCCGTTGCCCTACGTGGGGCACAGCGACGCCGTCGCCTGGGTCAGCACCGACAACGCCGCCGACCTGGCCGATCTATGGAAGGAAACGTTCGACGATCCGAAGCATCCGCTGGGATATCGCTATGGCGACACTTATCGCCGAGCCGAGCAGTGGACCGACACCGTGCTGGTAAAGACCGCCGGCGGCATGGAGCGGCGGGTGGTGACGCTCATGCGCACCCATCATGGCCCGCTGGTCGCCGTGCGCGACGGGCATCCGCTGGCCCTCGGCATGGCGCGCTTCGAGGAGGACGGCTGGCTGGGCGAGTGGTATGCCATGACGCGGGCGCGCAGCATGGCCGAGCTGCGGGAGGCGATGCGGCCGCAGGCGATGCTCTTCGGCAACGTCATGGGTGCCGACACCGCGGGGCACACCTGGTATCTCTACAATGGCGCGGTGCCCCGTCGCGACCCGCGCTTCAACTGGCAGGAGCCGGTGGACGGCAGCAATCCCGCCACCGAGTGGAAGGGTTATCACACCATTGACGACCTGCCCCAGCTCCGCGACCCCGTGTCGGGCTGGATGCAGAACAACAACACCACGCCGTTCCTGCTGACTGATCGCGGCAATCCCGATCCCAAGTTCTACCCGCCCTACATGGTGACCGAGGGCGACAACATGCGGGGTGCCAGGGTGCGGCGCCTCCTGGCCGGTCACCCGAAGATTACGTGGGACGAGTAAGTCCATGCCGCGTTCGACACCCGGGTGCAGTTGGCCGATTCGCTCCTGCCGGAGATGATCGCAACCGCTCGGCGCGCGGGTGCCGGGTCAGCCGAGCGGCGGGAAGCGCTCGCGGTACTGGAGCGGTGGAATCATCAGGCGGATACCGCGTCGGTGGCGGTGACTGTGCTGGCCAAGTGGAGCGAGCAGATGGATGACGTGCCGGAGGCGCAGCAGGACGATCCTGTGGTGCTGGCGGCCGCGCTCGACTCGGCGCTGGCCTCGCTCAAGCGTGACTGGGGCACCTGGCAGGTGCCCTGGGGCAAGGTCAACCGGCTCCAGCGGTATGATGACGTGGATCCCGAGGCGGGCTTCCGTGACGCCAACCGGAGCGTCGCCGTGCCCGGGGTGCCGGGTTGGTTGGGAGCCGTGTTCACCATGTACACCGTCCCGGCCGACAGCCAGCGGAGCCAATACGGTGTCGCCGGCGGCACCTATGTGAGCGCGGTCGAGCTCGCGCCCAAGGTGCGGGCGGTGGCGGTGCATGTCTTCGGGACGTCAGACAACCCGGCTTCGCCGCATTACTTCGACCAGGCCCCACTCTTTGCCCGGGGCGAGATGCGTCCGTCGTGGCTCGCGCTGGACGAGATCAAGGCGCACCTGGAGCGGGCGTATCGGCCGGGGGAGGAGGGGAGGTAGGCGGGGCCGCGAAGGAGAACACGAGAATGTGATCTGCTCACACCATACTATCCTGCGTCACGCAGTCGGAGCCCCAAGAGCCGGTGCGCACGATAACTGATAATAGCTCACGAAAGCGGCCATGTTGACTCCGCCCTTTCCTATTCTTCGGGCTTTCCCGAAAAGCTTCCAATGGCTAAGATGTAAAACCAGTCCATTTCGCATTCATAGTCGGCACCCAGAGCCTCCTTCCAAGAGGTCAGTATGGTGTGCCGCTTGCTGAGCTCGGTGAGGGGGCCTGGCTCGGCCGCCTAGCCGGCTTTCGCCCTTCGGGGGAAAAGCTAGACAGCAGCCTGCGTCGGCTTTGAGCCGGTCTACTCACCCTCACCCTGGTGAATGAGACAGTCGACGATTCCACAGAAGGAGATGCGCGTGAGTAGTTCCCGACGGGCCGAGTATACTCCGCTCGACTTTTCACAGTGGAAAGCAGCGAGTTCACTGTCGTTGACCCCAAAGTTTCAGCGACGTGGCGTCTGGAAGCCAGCAGCACGTTCGTTTTTTGTGGATAGCCTTCTACGCGGAATGCCCGTTCCGCCGGTCTACCTGCGTGAAACTCAGTCGCCGGAAAGGGACCGCGTAATTCGCGAAGTCGTCGACGGGCAACAACGTATCGCCGCCGTGCTGGACTTCATGGAGGGAAAGTATCGTCTCTCGAAGACACTAAATGGTCCTTGGGCTGGTAAGACGTTCAGCGCACTCCCGACGGAGCAGCAGGACTGCGTAACGACCTACCCTTTCTCAGTTGAGGTATTTAATGGCATTTCCGATCTTAAAGTGCTTGAGATCTTTTCTCGACTTAACACCTACAGCGTATCGTTAAATAATCAGGAACTTCGCAATGGCCGCTTTTTTGGCCTATTCAAGCAATCTGTATACGCACTTGCATACGAACACCTGGAGTTCTGGCGTCGGTACCGCATCTTCACCGAACAAAACATCGCTCGCATGCTCGAGGCAGAATTTGTCAGCGAAGTCTTCATCGCCTTCCTTGCAGGGCAGCAGGATAAGAAGGGCAGCATCGAGGACTTCTACGACCGTTACGACGAGCAGTTTTCTGCACGATCCCGTATCGAAAAGCGCTTCCGTGAAGTCGTGGACGAAGTAGGTGAGTCACTGGGAGACGCGCTAACGGAGACCATTTTCCGCAGACCGCCAATGTTGTATTCGTTGTTCTGCGTATTATACCACCGCCAGCACGGCCTTCCAGGTTCATCATTGGTGACTCCGAGGAAGCGCCTATCGCAGCGTGAGCGCGTCTCGCTACGGGAAGCCGCGGAGGAGCTCTCGGCTAGGGTCGAGGCTGCTCGCGCCGGTGAAACAATGCCTGCTCGGTATTCGGCGTTTGTCAAGGCATGTCTCCAACAAACGGACAATATCAAACCGCGAGAGACACGATTTAGGGCCCTGTATGGCGCTGCCTTCGAGTAAATTATGCCGCGGCAGATGCCGGATCTCGGAGCAGAGTTTCATCGTCAAGCTGCGGAGGCACTTGTAGTCGCTCAGATTGGAGAGC
>DASSOW010000102.1:0-4364 GCA_035700175.1 Gemmatimonadales bacterium
CCTGGGCAAGCGGGCCTACAACGAGATCTGCACTGTCTGCTGGGGCGAATGGCTCAAGCAGCAGCAGGCGCTCATCAACCACTACGGGCTCAACCTGCGGGATGCGGAAGCGAAGAAGTTCCTGTGTGGGGAGATGGAGCAGTTTTTGTGGGGCGCGTAGGGGCAAAGCCATGGCTTTGGCCCTACGCGCCTACCACGTCCCACTCAGCTTGAACACCAGATCAATCCCATTGTCTCCCGGCTTGAGATCCTCCGTCATGCCGATGCGCCATTCATTGCCGCCCGAGGAGTGAATCATCCAGCCGAAGTCACCCGTGAGCTCCCGGCTGTCGAGTGAGGTGAGCGTCGTGCCGTGATAGTACGGCGTGTGGTAAAAGAAGTAGCCGTAGATGGATTGCCCACCCCAGAGGTGAATTCGCACCCCTGTTGTACCCATCGCAAACAAGCTCCGCTGGTAATCGCCGAGCACGCCGTGCTTCGGCGTGAAGCCGGCGCCGGCCGAGATTTCCCAGAAGAGCGGATCGGCAAGGTCGATGCGCAGCGTGTGCGTGGCACTCACGCTCGGGACCCCGCGCCCGAACTGGCCGTCACCGGTGGCGGTGGGGACGGTGATGCTGAGGGTGGACTGCTGGAAGAAGTCGTGACGAAAGCCGATTGTGGCCCGCGCGTCGCCGAGCGCAAACGGCGTGCGTGCCGGCGCGAGATGGGTACCATCGGGCAATGTCAGCTCGAAGCCGTAGGTGTCCTTGGGCCGGGAATTGCGTTCCGGCTGCACGAAGCCGATCTGGCGGGGATACCAGACAAAGAACCCATCGGCAAAGCCGGCATAACTGCCGACCGCCTCGCCCTCGAGTGAAAGCCAGAAGCGCGGCGTGAGATCCCGGGTCCAGCCGATGGTGGTCCGCATCAGCTCGGCATCGAGCAGGTAGCTGGCACTGCCTTTCACGTCGCGCTCGATCGCGTTGCCATACTCGAACGAGATCGACCAGCGGGTGCGCGAAAGATCGTAGGGGAGGTAGGACTGGTAGGTGAGCCCGCTCCGCGATGCCGACATGGGATTGAGCGGCCGGCCGGAAGGCGGGGACTGGGCAAGCACGGGCGAGGCGATGGCCAGCGCCGCAAGGTATGTGAGGGATTTCACGGGAGTGAAAATAAGGGGTTAGGGATTAGGGGTTAGGGGCCAGGGTTGTGACGCGGCGCCCGTTTGTCAGCCCTGGTCCCTAACCCCTAATCCCTAGCCACTGATCCCTGGCCCCTAATCCCTCACCGCAATTGCCCTACCACCACGTGTCGCTTGTGTGCCCGAAGAATCTCGAAGCGGATGGTATCATCCGGCGCATAGGTGCGAAGGATGCGAATCAGGTTGGAAGGACCATCGGGCCGGCGGCCGTCGATGCTCAGCACCACGTCACCGCCCCGCAGGTTGAGCGACGACTCGCGCGGAATGCTGATGACCAGCACCCCTTCGTCACTCCCGAAATAGCGGCCCAGGTCCGGATTGAGCGGCGCGAGCTCCATGTTCGTGAGCGAGCTGCGCGGATTGGCCAGCCGGTAGGCGAACACGCTGCCTTCCCACTCATCCGGTATCGTCACGGCTTCGGCCCGGCGCAGCGAACCGAGTGCACTATTCAGCGGCGGCTCGTTCACCACCATCGGAACCAGGTGCACCGTCCTCCGAACGTCGCCGCGGCGGTACTCGATGGCCACGGTGTCATCGGGGGTGAGGCGGCTCTGCAGCAGCCAGAGCTGCACCGCGGGAGAGGTGAGCGGGCGGCCGTCCACCCGGGTCACGTAGTCCCCGGTGCGCAGTCCCGCGCGGTCGGCCGGACTACCGGGCGTGATCAGGGTGATGGGGTAACCGGTGTCGTCATTGGACGGCATTTCCGTATTGACCACGATCCCGACCACCGCGCGCGGAATCACCGGCATCCCACGCACGGTCCAGGTGCCGCTGACCGGTTCGGACCCGCTCCCCGGACCTGCGCGGCGAGCGGCGCGGCGAAGACGAGACTGGCAACGGCAAGCGAGCGGAACCGCATGGTCAGAATCCTACGCTGCTGGCCCGGGTGACGTGGACATCCACCAGCGCGTCCATCAACCCGACGCGCTGCCGCCAGAGGTCGAGCCGTTCCTGGTCCTGCATCACCGGCTCCGGCGCCATCTCGGCCGCCTGCAGCCGCTGATCCACCTGGGCGATCCGGTCTTCCAGCACCTGCGCTACGCCGGCGGTGCGGCCGTTTATGACCCGGCCATTCGGGTTGTACTCATCCAGCACCTGCTCGAGCGTGGCCGACTGGGCCTGCGCTTCCTGGATGGCGGCCTCGGTCACCCCGCCGTCGTTCGCGGGCGTTGGCAGCAGCCGTGGCCCCACCAGCGCCACCGCCGCGATGGACGCCGCGGCGGCGAGCGTCATCAGGGCGCCACGCCGCACGCGCCGGATCCGCAGCTCTGCCTGGCGCCGGGCAGCGACCGGCGCCCACATGTCGCGCGCAGGCCGGAGCACCGGCAGAGCCTTGAGCCGCGCGGCCCGCTGGTGCAGCCGGTCGTATTCCGCGCTGCAGGTGGGGCAGGAAGCCAGATGTTCGCGCAGGGCGAGCTGGCCCGGCTCGCTGGCTGGTTCGCGTAGCGCCAGCAGCTGTTCCATGCTGAGGTGCGTCATGATGCCGGCACCTCCTCGCCCAGCCAGCGCCGAAGCCGGGCGTGTGCCCGGGCAAGCTGTGACTTGGAGAAGCTGGGAGTGCGGCCCATCATGCCCGCGATCTCTTCGTGGGTATAGCCTTCGACATCGTGCAGCCAGACCACGGCGCGTGACGTTTCACTGAGACTTTCCAGCGCGGTCTCAAGATCCATGCGCAAGAGGGTCTCATCACGCCGGGCCGGTGCGGCGTATTCGTGCAATTCATCGGTATCACGGTACTTGTTGCGGCGGAGCTTCATCAGGGCCTTGCTCGATGCGATGGTGCGGACCCAGCCCCAGAGACTCCCGTCGCCGCGGAAGCGGCTGATGCTGCGGCAGACCTCGAAGAAGGTCTCCTGCACCACGTCTTCCGCATCCTCGGTGGTGCGGCAGATGCGCCGGGCGAGGTTGTAGACTGGAACCTCGAAGGCTCGGCAAACCGTCTCAAGTGCCGCCTCATCGCCCGCCTGGGCCTTGTCCAGGACGGCATCGGCAGCAGAAAAGGAATCCATGACGAGGGCTCGGGTCATAGTGGAAATATAGATGCGGGAGGGGGTGGGATGGTCGCGGGCGGACGAGGCGGACGAGGCGGACGAGGCGGACGAGGCGGACGAGGCGGACGAGGCGGACGAGGCGGACGAGGCGGACGAGGCGGACGAGGCGGACGAGGCGGACGAGGCGAGCCGAAGCTCATTCGCTAGCACCCGTCCGTCCAGTCCGCCCAGTCCGCCCTGTCCGTCTTAGATTACGACATGCCTACCAGCGACGAACTCCAGATCTGGCACCACCATCTGGCCGACGAGGCCGATGCGGCCTACCTCTACCGCCAGCTGGCTGCCATCGAGCGAGACCCGAAGCGATCCGAGCTGTTCGCCAAGCTGGCCTCGGTCGAGGACCGCCACGTGTCAATCTGGCGGAAACTTCTGGCAGAGAATGGCCATGAAGTGACCGTCCCGAAGCCATCTTCCGGCGCCAGAATCCGCGCCTGGCTGGCCCGGCGGCTCGGTGGCGGGTTCCTGCTCCCCCTCTTGCTGGCTGAGGAGGGGCGCGAGGTCAAGGGGTACCTCCAGCTCTATCAGGAGTCGCCCGAGGGGCCGTCGGGACCCACAGCCCTGCTCCTGGCCAAGGAGTCAAA
Organism: Gemmatimonadales bacterium; assembly: GCA_035700175.1. Taxonomy (GTDB): domain Bacteria; phylum Gemmatimonadota; class Gemmatimonadetes; order Gemmatimonadales; family GWC2-71-9; genus CAMLHP01. The sequence goes on from DASSOW010000102.1 coordinate 3,813, forward strand.
GGAGCACGCGGAGACCCTGGCCGGCATGGCGGGACGGGGCGCCGAGCCGTGGCACAAGACCGAGGCCGGCGGATTTCTGCGGAACGTGGTGTACGGCTTCAATGACGGCCTCACCGCCAACTTCGGCCTGGTGGCCGGGATGCTGGGCGCGCAGGCCTCGCTTGGCAGCGCGGAGCACGCGGTGCTGGTGGCTGGCCTCGCGGGCATGGTGGCTGACGCACTCTCGATGGGAAGTTCAGGCTACCTCGCGGCCAAGAGCGAGCGAGAAGTCTACGAACATGAAATTGCGATGGAGCGGGAAGAGATCCGGCTCATGCCGGACCTCGAGCGGGAAGAACTGAGCCTGATCTATCAGGCCAAGGGCATTCCCGAAGCCCAGGCCGAGGCGCTGGCCACGCAGGTGATGACCGATCCCGAACGCGCACTGGAAGAGCAGGTGCGCGAGGAGCTCAAGATCGGCGAGGCAAACGCAACGCCGTTCCGCGAGGCCTGGGTTACTGGCGTCGCCACGGCGCTCGGTGCGTTCATACCGGTGGCGCCCTTCCTCTTCTG
>DASSOW010000103.1:0-6730 GCA_035700175.1 Gemmatimonadales bacterium
TCCGGCGTGCGGCGCTCGCCGACACCGGCAACGTGAAGGGCTTCGCGGCGCCGGTGGCGGCACAGCTCGCCAATCGCCACGCCGAGCTGGCCCATGCCTACGCTGAAGTGGGTGCGCTCGACCTCGCGGCCGAGCAGTACCGCCGCGCCCTGGAGCTGGGGCCGACGTTTCACGACCTGCGCTACCGGCTGGCCCGCGTGCTGCTCGAGTCGGGACGCGCGCTCGAAGCGCGAGAGGAGCTGGAGCAGGTGGTCACCGCCCGGCCGGCATTCCTCGATGCCGGCGCCGCGCTCGGCCTTGCCCGCTATCTCGCCGGTGACGCGGAAGGGGCGCGCGAAGTCTGGGAGCACCTGCTGGCGCGGCGTCCCGACAACCCGCGGGTGCAGGCGTACCTGCACATGGTCGGTCGCCCGACGTGACCCGGCGACTGGCGCTGCTGCTCGTCGGTTTCTGTCTCGCCTGTGCGGGCGGCCAGCAGGAGCGGGATGCGGACCAGCTATACCTGAGCGGTCGCTATGCCGACGCCTTGCCGCTTTACGCCGGGTTGGCGGCAGCGCACGACAATGCGCGGCTCTGGGCCAAGACCGGCGCCACCGCGCTGCGGGCGGGGCAGCTGGATTCGGCGGCCAGCGCATTTGTGTCGCTTGCCGCCGCCGATCCCACGCGCCACGCGGAGGCGAGTGACGGACTGGCGGAGGTCGCGAGGGCAGCGTCGCGATCGAGGGCGATGAGTGCCCTGGCCACCGCGGTTGCAGGGCTTCAGCGAATCGCGCCCAGCTGGCCCATCACCACCTATGCTTATGCACTGGTGCAGGGTGGCACGCTCAAGGCGTCATCCCGAGCGCAGATGCTGCCCCTTGCCTTGGCGGGAGCGCCTGATGCGGGCACCTTCGATTCGCTGCTGCTGCAGTACGGCGGGCTCATGAGCGGCAGCCAGTGTGCGGCGGCGGCGTACGCCTTCCGGGCAGTGATGCGGCGCTCCAGCAATGCCGGAATGCGCGATTCAGCTGGAACGGGGTATGCAACGTGTGCCCTCCGGCTCGGGCTCGCCGCCCTGGACTCGAATGCGGTCATCTCTGCCGACCGCTGGTTCGCGAGGGCCTCCCGGGGTGATCCGGCAGGGTGGACTGGCCGCCGAGCCCTGCTCGGGCTGGGCGACGCGAGGGTGAAACAGGGTGACCCGATCGCGGCGGCTATCGCCTGGCAGCGAGCGATCACGCTGGGCACTCCTGGCGACTCGCTGAGCCAGCTCGCCCGCAACCGACTTGCTACTCTCTCCCCTGCCGATTCGGCAGGGGATACAAGATCACTGGACGTGCAATGACAGTACGGCGGTTCCTGCCTTGGCTCCTGCTGACCAGCGCGTGCGGCTCCGCGACGAGCCGCGGTGCGGTTGTCGCGCCGGTAACCGGCGCGGAGTCGCTGAGCGCGGCACAGCTGGACTCGCTCTGGGCCAATGCTCACGAGGCATTCCGGCAGGGCGACTGGAGCAAGACCATCGAGCGAGTCCAGCGCTTCAACCTGGAGTCGCCGGGGAATGATCCGCGCCGGGTCGAAGGGCACTTTCTGCTGGGGGAGGCCAACTTTGCGGCTGGGCGCCGGCTGGAGGCCGCCCGCGAGTTCCGCCGTGTCAGCGACGAAACACCGACCCACCCCCTTGCAGCCGACGCGCTGGTGCGGGTGGGCGATGCCTATGCCGACCTCTGGCGCCGTCCGGAGCTGGACCCGACGTACGGAAGCTCGGCGCTGAGCACATATGAAGAAGTGCTCAATCGGTATCCTGGCACCGACGCGGCCGCGCGGGCCAAGACCCGCATCGCGGCGCTGAATGAAGATTTTGCCATCAAGGAATACAAGGCGGCCAAGTACTACCTGCGAATGAAGGCGTGGGACTCGGCCGTGATCTACCTGCGGGACCTTCTCTCCGCCTATCCCCAGGCCAAGATTGCGCCGCAGGCGCTGATCGACCTGATCAGCACGCAGCGGACGCTGGGGTACGTTGAAGACGCCGAGCAGACTTGCGGCTATCTTCGGCGCTTCCATCCCGGGACGCCCGGCACCGACCACGTCTGTCCTCCCAAGATTTCCCAGGGGCCCTGATGCGGGTGGGGCTCTTCGGGGGATCATTCGACCCGATCCATCACGGGCACCTGATTACGGCACGGTCAGCACTGGAGCAGCTGGAGCTCGATGAACTCCGGTTCGTTCCTGCACGCGAGCAGCCGTTCAAGGTTGGGCGCCACCAGGCGCCGGCCGTGCATCGCGTGCGAATGGTAGAGCTGGCCATCGCCGGTGCCCCGGGGTTCCGCCTGGAAGCGGCGGAACTGGATCGCCCCGGCCCCTCGTTTACCGTAGATACCTTGCGGGCGCTGAGCGCCGCCGAGCCGGGCACCGAATGGGTGCTGCTCCTCGGCGATGACGCCGCCCGGGACCTGGCCAAGTGGCGGGAACCGGAGCAGGTGGTGCAGCTGGCCCGTATCGCGGTCTTTGCCCGGCCAGGAACACACTCGCAGGTGACGGACGGGGTGTGGCGCCGGATCACGGTTCCGCTCGTGGAGATTTCGGCCACGGACGTGCGGCGCCGGGTGCGCGAAGGCCACTCGATTCGCTACTGGGTACCTGACGCCGTTGCGGCCTACGTCGCGGCGAACGGACTCTACAAGGGTGACGGAGCATGATACAGAAGCTGGTGACCGCCGTGATCGGCACGCGGCAGGAACGGGACGTGAAGAAGATTCGCCCCCGGCTCGCGGCCATCAAGGCACACGAGGAGCGGCTCGCCGGGCTGGACGAGGGCGAGCTGCGCGCGCAGACCGAAAAATTCCGGGGCATCATTCGTGAGCGCACCGGCGAGCTGGCCCAGCAGGTCCGCGAGGCCAAGGAGGCCAAGCGTGACGCCGCCGATCCGGCCGAGCGCGACCGCCTCGAGAAGCACACCGCGGACCTGGAAGAGCAGTACCGGAAGGCGATTGCGGCCGTGCTCGACGAGCTCCTGCCGGAGGCGTTCGCCACCGTGCGGGAAGCCTGCCGCCGCCTGCTCGGCACCACGGTCATGGTGACCGGCACCGAGCTCACCTGGGACATGGTGCCCTATGACGTGCAGCTCATCGGCGGCATCGTGCTGCACGAGGGGCGCATCGCTGAAATGGCCACCGGCGAAGGCAAGACGCTGGTGGCCACGCTGCCGCTCTACCTCAACGCACTGACCGGCCGCGGCTGCCACCTGATCACGGTCAACAACTACCTGGCCCGCCGTGACTCCCAGTGGATGGGACACCTTTACACCTACCTCGGCCTGACGGTGTCGTGCCTCGACGACACCCAGCCGCAGTCGCCGGAGCGTCGCGCCGCGTACATGGCGGACATCACCTACGGCACCAATAACGAGTTCGGCTTCGACTACCTGCGTGACAACATGGTGTTCACGCTGGATCAGCGGGTCCAGCGCGAGCACATCTATGCCATCATCGACGAAGTGGACTCCATCCTCATCGATGAAGCGCGGACGCCGCTCATCATTTCCGGGCCGGTAGGCCACGCGGAGGATGACAAGTACCAGCAGTTCGACCGGCAGGTGGCCGAGCTCGTCAAGAAGCAGAGCACCGTGGTGAGCGGCTTGCTGGCGGAGGCCGAGCCGCTGCTGGCAGACCCCAAGACCCGTCATGATGGTGGTGTGCTGCTGTACCAGGCCCAGCTGGGCATGCCCAAGAATAAGAAGCTGCTGAAGCTGCTGAACGAGCCGGGACTGAAGCAGCTGGTGCAGAAGGTGGAGCTCGAGGCCCTCGCCGACCGCAAGCTGCCCATCCGGCAGCAGCGGCTCCGCGACATCGAGGACCGGCTCTACTTTGTGCTCGACGAGAAGGGCCACTCGGTTCATCTCACCGACCGCGGCGCCGAAGCGCTGTCGCCCGGCGACCCGCAGCTTTTCATTGTGCCGGACATCTCGGAGGAGATTCACCGGGTGGATCACGACCCGGATCTCACGCCGGCCCAGAAGGTGGAGGCGCGTGCCGAGCTCGAAGGCGCGTACGCCGCCAAGAGCGAGAAGCTGCACATCATCCACAAGCTGCTCCAGGCCCACGCGCTGTATGAAAAGGACGTGGATTACCTGGTGCAGGATGGTCAGGTGCTGATCGTGGACGAGTACACCGGCCGGGTGCTGCCGGGCCGGCGCTGGTCGGACGGCTTGCACCAGGCGGTGGAGGCGAAGGAAGGCGTCCAGGTCAAGGGCGAAACCCAGACGCTCGCCACCATCACGATCCAGAACTATTTCCGGATGTATGAGAAGCTGTCAGGCATGACGGGCACCGCCGAGACCGAGGAAGGCGAATTCTTTACGATTTACGGGCTCGAGGTGAACGTCGTACCCACCAACCGTCCCATCAAGCGGCTGGACCAGCCCGACAGGATCTACAAGACGCGCCGGGAGAAGTACAATGCCATCGTGGATGAGGTCGAGCGGCTGCAGAAGGCGCAGCTGCCCACGCTGATCGGTACAGTCAACGTGGATGTCTCGGAAACGCTGAGCAAGATGCTGAAGCGCCGCGGGCTGAAGCACGAAGTGCTGAATGCCAAGTACCACCAGCGCGAAGCGGAGATCGTGGCGCAGGCGGGGCAGGCGAGTGCCATCACCATCGCCACCAACATGGCCGGCCGCGGCACCGACATCAAACTCGGCAAGACGCTCGATCTCACCGCGGCGGAGGCAGGGCTCCAGATCATCGGCACCGAGCGGCACGAGTCCCGGCGCATCGACCGTCAGCTGCGGGGCCGCTCCGGTCGTCAGGGTGACCCGGGGCAGTCGATCTTCTTCCTCTCGCTGGAAGACGACCTGATGCGGCTGTTCGGCTCCGAGCGCATTGCGGCATGGATGGACAAGAGTGGGGCAGAGGAGGGCGAGGTCATCACCGGCCGGCTCGTCTCCCGTGCCATCGAGACGGCGCAGAAGCGTGTCGAGCTGCAGAACTTCCAGTCCCGCAAGCGGCTGCTGGAGTATGACGACGTCATGAACCAGCAGCGCGAAGTCGTCTACTCGATGCGGCTCTTTGCCCTCGAGCGCGGCGAGCAGGTCAAGGCGGAAGCGATCCGCATGATCGAGGGCGCCATCGAGCGCCACGTGCGGAATTTCCTGGCTGAAGCGGAAAAGCCGGAGGACTTTGACCGCCAGGGGCTGGTGCAGTCACTGATGCTCCAGTTCCTGGTGAATCCGGAGCAGGTGGTCGACGCCGAGGCCACGCCGGAGCTGGAGGACGTCGTGGCCGCCGCCGCCGATGAAGGGCGCGCCGCGTTCGAGCGGAAGGTGACCTACCTGCGCGAGTTCGGACAGAAGATCGGGATTCCCGATGTGGACGCGCAGATCCTCTCGCAGGTGATGCTCACGGTCCTCGACGACAAGTGGAAGGATCACCTGTACGACCTCGACCAGCTGCGCAACGCCATCCACTACCGCAGCTACGGCCAGCGTGATCCGCTGGTCGAGTACAAGAAGGAAGCGTACGAGATGTTCGAGGGGCTGATGGCGGACATCCAGAACGGATTCTCCGAGCGCTTCCTCAAGGTACAGGTGCAGGCCGAGCCGCCCCGCCGTCCCGCGCCACCGCCACCTCCGCCGACGCCAGCCAAGGACACGGCGGATGCGCTGTTCATGGGCTCCGCACCGTCGGCGCCGCCGCCAGCGGCAGTCAATACCTCCCTGGGGCGGCTGAACTCAGCCCAGGGCAACGTGCCGGAAGTCGGACGGAACGATCCGTGTCCGTGTGGATCGGGCAAGAAATACAAGAAGTGCCATGGGGCAGTGGCCTGACAAGGCGGACGGGACGGACGAGGCGGACGAGGCGGACGAGGCGGACTGAAGCTAACGTGTCCGCCCTTTCCGACTTGTCCGTCCCGTCCGCCTGCTCACCCCGTTTTTGTACCATCCCGCATTGAACCGGTCCGCCAATCGGCCCGTCACCTGTTACCGTGACGGATGCCAGATCTCGAACTCCCCTCAACGCCTGAGCGACCCCGCGAACGGCTCTGGAGCCTGGGTCCGGGGTCACTCACCGCTGCTGAGCTTCTTGCCATCCTCCTCGGCACCGGCGGTGCCGGTGTCGGAGTCGAAGCGCTCGCCGGCCAGCTTCTCGAGCAGGGTGGCTCGCTGCGGCGGCTTGCCGCTCGGCCGCCGGCCGAACTGCTCAAGGCGCCGGGAGTAGGTCCATCCAAGGCCGCGCGCCTCGTTGCCGCCTTCGAGATCGGCACCCGACTTTCCCGTGAGCAGCGTCCGCTTGCCCCTCGCATCCGGGAGCCCGAGGACGTGGCCCGCCGCTTCGCTCCCCGGCTCCGGGATCTTCCCGTTGAGGAATTCCACCTGCTGGCACTCGACAGCCAGAGCCGGGTGCTGCGCGAAGTTCTTGTCACCCGCGGCATCCTCGACAGCTCGCTGGTGCATCCGCGCGAGGTGTTCCGCGCGGCTATCGCCGAGGCGGCGGCGGGGATCATCGTGGTGCACAACCACCCCAGTGGCGATCCCACGCCGTCAGCGGAGGATCGGACCGTCACTCGGCAGCTGGTGGCGGCCGGCCAGCTGCTGGACGTACCGCTGCATGATCATGTGATCATCGCAGGGGATCGGTTCACGAGTTTCGCGGCGCAGGGGTTGTTGTGAAGTATGGGGCATGGGGCCTGAGGCGTGGGGCTTGAGGAGCTGGCGGCTGGCTGCTGCCTGGCGTCGTCTCACGCCTCAAGCCTC
>DASSOW010000104.1:0-4854 GCA_035700175.1 Gemmatimonadales bacterium
TAGGAAACCGCTGCTCTATCCATCTGAGCTACGGGGGCAAAGCTCGGGAAATTACCCGTCCGGCGCGCGTAAAGTCAATCGGGCCATGGCTGTCGGCTGTCATCCGGTGCCCGCCGAGCCCCGCGTGAGGTCCATCCCGCGGCTTCCGACGTCCGGTTCCGACACGCTATTTCTGCTGGTCTTGGCCCCGGGGACGCGGCCAGAATAGCGGCCGACAGGGAAAGGTTCCGGGATGCGGCCGAGCGGCGACGGGAAGAGGAAGGGATCGATCGGGGTGACCGTGAGCAGATTCGCGACGCCCAGGAGGCCGCCTGCGAAGTCGCCGAAAGCGCGCGGGTGGCCAGGGAAACACCTCGAGTGGCAGCCGAGGAGACTCGAAAAGCTGCGGCTCCGGTCCCCGGCTAGCCCCGCCGGACCTCAAAGCCACTGAACGGCTCCCCACGCGGCAACACTTCCGAGACGACGTCGGTCACATTGGCGAGATCAGGGCCCGACCTGAGCAATTCTTCCAGGCGAACGAGTGCCGTCTCATTCCCGCTGGCTACGACTTCCACAGTGCCATCGGCACGATTCCGCGCGTACCCGCCCACGTCAAGCCGCCGGGCCTGCTGCAAGACAAACCAGCGAAAGCCGACGCCCTGCACCCGGCCGGACACAATAAAGCGCTGGGTCCTCACGCCGCCTCGCGCCGCCGGCCTCGCAGCAGCTCCAGGAATACGGGCACCACCGACAGCGCAATAATGGCGAGGATGACGAACGTGAAGTTGGAGCGGACCGCCGGGATATTGCCGAAGAAGAATCCGCCCAGCACGAACAGTGAGACCCAGAGCACCGCACCGGCCAGGTTGTAGGCCAGGAAGCGCGGATAGTGCATCCGCCCTACTCCTGCCACGAATGGCGCGAACGTCCGGATGATGGGGATGAATCGCGCCAGGACGATGGTCTTGCCGCCGTGCCGGGCGTAGAAGGCGCGGGTGCGCTCGAGGTGCTCCATCTTCAGGAAGCGCACCCGGCCGCTGAAGGCACGTTCCCCGATCCGCGCCCCGATCCAGTAATTCACCGTGTCGCCGATGGCGGCAGCCGCGATCAGGAGCACGAGCAGCAGCGTGACGTCAAAGGAGCCAAGCGCCGCAAAGGTGCCCGCCGCGAACAGCAGCGAGTCGCCCGGCAGGAACGGCGTGACCACCAGTCCGGTCTCGGCGAAGACAATGGCGAAGAGGATCAGGTACGACCCCGCCCCGAACCGGGCGATGACCTCCGCCAGGTGGTGGTCGAGATGCAGAAAGACGTCAACGAGCTGCCGCAGGAAGTCCATGATGTCGTCGGGAGATGGTGTCGGTCAGTTCCAGCCGTGCTGGCCAATCAGCGGGACGAAACGTGCATCGGAAAGCGCGGTGGTGCCAAACTCCTCGCCGCGCCGGGTGACGAGGGTGAGCACCTGGCTCTCCCGTCCGCCGATCGGCACCACCAGCCGCCCGCCCTCGTCCAGCTGGCGCAGGAGTGGCGCCGGCGCCTCCGGTGAGGCGGCCGCCACCACGATGCCGGCGTAGGGCGCCAGCGGCGGCCATCCCAGGGTACCGTCACCCACGATCAGGTGAACATGGCGCTCCAGGCCGGCGCGCTGCAGAGCGTCGCGCGCCTGGTCACTCAGCTCCCGCACCCGCTCGATGCTGACGACCGTGCCGGCCAGGCGCGACAACAGTGCAGTCTGGTATCCTGAGCCGGTTCCCACCTCGAGCACCGTGTCGTTGGCGCCCAGGCCCAGCGCCTCGAGAGAGCGGGCCTGCACCCAGGGCTGGCTGATGGTCTGGCCATTGCCGATTGGCAACGCCGCGTCGTCATAGGCGCGATGCCAGAGATATTCCGGCACGAAAAGATGCCGGGGCACCTCAGCGACGGCGTGGAGCACGGCGAGATCCCGGATGCCTTTCTCGCGAAGCACTTCCACCAGGCGTTCGCGGTATCCGCCGTAACCATCGGCCGGGCCGGTCACGACAGGTCCCAGCCGCGCACCGTCTCCATCAACCCGAAATTGGTCAGGTCCATCTGGAGCGGCGTCACCGAAATGTAGCCTTCGGCCACGGCGACATGGTCGCTCTCTTCCCCGCCAGTCCAGGTAATGGTACCGCCCCCGATCCACATGATGTCACGGCCCCATGGGTCCTGCATGCGGGTCAGCGAGTCGCTGAAGTAGCGGCTCCCCAGCCGGGTGACGCGCGTGCCCGCGACATCACTCGCCGCGCGGTCCGGCAGGTTGATGTTGAGCAGCATGTTGCGCGGATACTCTGGCGCGCTGGTGATGCGTCGGACCAGCCGCGTCAGCACCTCGCGGTAGGTGGCCATCGTCTCGGGGCTGTGCCCGGTGAATGAGATCGCCACGCCCGGTACGCCGAGCATGACGCCCTCCATTGCGGCGCTCACGGTGCCGGAGTACAAAACGTCCTCACCCATGTTGGGCCCATGGTTCACGCCGGAGAAGACGAAGTCGGGCCGCGCCGGCATCAGCGCTTCCATGGCCAGCATGACACAATCGGTCGGGGTGCCGTCCACCTGGTAGGCGCCATCCGGCCTCTGTGTCGGACGCAAGGGGCGATGGAGTGTGAGTGAGTGCGAGGTACCGCTCTGCTCCCGGTCGGGAGCCACCACCGTCACATCGGCCACCCCTCGGCAGGCGTCCGCCAGGAGGGCGAGGCCAGGTGCCAGGATTCCGTCATCGTTGCTGCAGAGGATGTTCATCCGCGATCCTGGGTCTTGCCGTCCAGGATGGCGAGCACCTCCTGCAGCCCGGCCCGCACGTCGTGCAGGACTTCCGCGGCGTGGGCGGAACGCGCTGCCCCCTTCACCTCTCCGCTGCGGCGCGCCTGGTCGATCCGCTGCCGGGCTCCCTCGATGGTGTACTTCTCGGTGTAAAGCAGGTGCTTCACGAGCTGGATGAATTCCACCTCGCGCGCCTTGTAGACCCGGTTGCCGGATCGGTTCTTGGCGGGGCTCAGGAAGCGGAACTGGCTCTCCCAGTACCGCAGGACGTGCGGCTTGAGCCCGGTGAGCTCGCACACCTCACCGATGGAGAAGAATTCTTGCCGGGGGGGAGACGCCTGTGGCTTGGCTGTCATCACCATTGCTCCGCTTTCAGTTCGCGTTCCATCAGGTCCCGGACGCTGTCATGCGCCGGCTTGCCCTCGAACAGCACCGCGAGCACTTCATCGGCAATCGGCATTTCCACGCCGGCCCGCTGGGCCAGGCGGGCGGCGGCGCGGGAGGTGTTTGCCCCTTCCGCAACCGTGCGATTGCGCGCCTGCCAGGCCTCGAATGACTCGCCATGTGCCAGCGCCATGCCCAGGGCGCGATTGCGGCTCAGCGCGCCGGTGGCCGTCAGGATGAGGTCACCCATGCCGGCCAGGCCGGCAAACGTCGCGGCGTCGGCGCCCAGCGCCGCACCGAGGCGGGTAATCTCCGCCAGTCCGCGGGTCAGGAGCGCGGCGCGTGGATTGTGCCCGAGCCCCAGGCCCTCGAGCGTGCCCGCCGCAATGGCAATGACGTTCTTGAGCGATCCCCCGAGTTCCACGCCGATGACATCCTGGTTGGTGTAGACGCGGAACGCCGGCGTCGAGAACAGCTCCTGCACTTCGGCCGCGCTCGCCGGCTCGGTGGAGGCAGCCACCACCGCGGTCGGCTGGCCTGCCGCCACCTCGCTGGCGAAGCTGGGGCCCGACAGCACCGCGACTCGCGCCGCAGGCAGCACGGCACCGATGACCTCGGACATCCGCGCAAGCGACGCATCCTCGATGCCCTTGGTGGCGCTGACTACCAGTGTGCCCGGCCTGATGGCGGTCGCCACGTCGCCGATGACCCGCCGCACCGCGTGACTGGGTGAGGCTGAAACCACGACGTCGGCCTCTGCGACCACCCGTGCCGCGTCAGCATCGGCCACCAGCGACGGCGCGAGGCTGTGGCCCGGCAGGAACAGCTGGTTCTCATGCTCGCTGTTGATGCCCGCCACGACTTCAGCCTCGCGGGCCCAGATCCGGACCGCATGCGACTTGCCCGCCAGCAGGTTGGCGAGGGCCGTGCCCCAGCTCCCCGCCCCGAGTACCGCAATCCGTGTCATGCAGACGTGGGCTTGGCGCGACGGCCAAACCGGTTCTCGGTCCCGGCCAGCAGCCGCCTGATGTTGGCGCGGTGCAGCCAGATGATGGCGAGCGCCACCAGGATCTGGATCCAGATGATGTCACGCTGCAGCGGGTGCAGCAGCCACGCGGCGATGGGCAGCATCACGGCGCCGGCCATGCTGCCGAGCGAGACGTACCCCGAGGCACGGACCACGATGAGCCACACCGCAAGCGAGACCAGCACGGCCCATGGCGTGAGTCCCAGCATCACGCCCGATGCGGTCGCAACTCCCTTTCCGCCACGGAAGCGCACGAACACCGAGAAGACGTGACCCACGACCGCCATGATGCCGCAGAGAATGGCAAAGTACCGTGAGCTTGAGACCATCGGCGCGATGAGCATCACGGGTATGGCGCCCTTCGCCATGTCGAACAGGCCGACGGGAATGGCGAACCTGGCGCCCAGCGTTCGATACAGGTTGGTGGCGCCCAGGTTGCCGCTGCCGTGCTGGCGGAGATCGATCCCACGGAACAGCTTGCCTGCCAGGAAGCTGGTGGGGATGGCGCCGAGGAGATACGACGCCAGCAGCGCGACCGCGAGCCGCATCACCGGCGCTTCGAGCCCCGGGCCGTGAACTTGAGGCGCAGCGGCGATCCCCGGAAGTCCCAGGCGTCGCGGAATCCGTTGGCCAGGTAGCGCTGGTAGGCTTCCGGTACGTCGTCGGGACGGTTGGTGACAATGTCG